>JAFAFZ010000453.1 GCA_023423215.1 Actinomycetes bacterium | reverse complement strand
GCGGCACGATCGCCCGCACCGGGTCCGCCACACGGGTGGTGTCGCGGCACCCGAGCAGGTAGCCGACGACACGACCGTCGAGGGTCGCGACCTGTGCGGACCCGGGCTCGTGGTCGGTGTACCAGCCGCAGAACAGATCGGCGAAGCTCTCGGCGTCGCGCCACTGCCACTGCACGGGCTCGCCGAGGAAGCCCGTCTCGACGCAGACGTGGCGGACGGCCGGCCGGTCCGCGGGCCGGTACGGTCGGATCTGCACCCGGGCGGCGTCGCTCACCGCCGGAACGGTACCGCCCGCCGCGCGCCGTCCCGATGGCGACGACGACCGCCACCGAGCACGACCACCGCCGCACCGGCGCACGGAGGAGACGACACGATGGACCTGGGACTGCAGGACAAGGTCGTGCTGGTCACCGGCGGCTCGGACGGTCTGGGCGCCGCGACCGCCGCCCGACTGGCGGACGAGGGCGCTGCCGTCGCGATCTGCGCCCGCGGACAGGAGCGACTGGAGCACACCGCGGAGACCCTGCGGACCGCGGGCGCCGACGTCCTGGCCGTCCCCACCGACGTCACCGACCGGGAGCAGGTCGAGCACTTCGTCGCCGCAGCGGTCGACCGCTGGGGCCGCATCGACGGCCTGGTCAACAACGCCGGCGCCGCCGCCGCAGCGCGACTCGACGCGATCACCGACGAGGCGTGGGCGCAGGACCTGGATCTGAAGCTGCACGCCGCGCGCCACACGACGCTGGCAGCGCTGCCGCTGCTGCGGGCCCACGGCGGGTCGATCGTGAACGTGCTGGCCGTCGCAGCGAAGGCTCCGGGCGGTTCGTCGATGCCGAGCTCGGTGTCGCGGGCGGCGGGCATGGCGATGACGAAGGCGCTCTCCCGAGAGGTCGGCGGCGACGCCGTCCGGGTGAACGCCGTGCTCGTCGGCGTCATCGAGAGCGACCAGTGGGTCCGGCGCGCGGCCGCGCAGGAGGTGCCGGTCGAGGAGGTGCACGCGCAGCTCGTGCGCTCGCTCGACATCCCGCTGGGTCGGGTCGGTCGCGCCGAGGAGTTCGCGGACCTGGTGGCGTTCCTGCTCTCGGTGCGGTCGAGCTACGTGACGGGCACGGCCATCAACGTCGACGGCGGCCTGAGCCCCGTCGTCTGAGCGAACGGGCGATCCGACGTCGGTCCCGGACGCGACACGTCCCGCCGGACCGGGGCGGGAGCCTCGGTCGGGCGGGACGGATCGGTTCGAGTCGGTCGCTCAGTCGAGCTTGGTGGTGTCGATGCGGACGCCCGGGCCCATCGTCGACGACAGCGTGACCTTGCGGAAGTAGCGGCCCTTGGCAGCGGACGGCTTCACCTTCTGCAGCTCGTCGACGACGGCGCGGAAGTTGTCGTTCAGCGCGTCGGCGGTGAAGCTCGCCCGGCCGATCGGCACGTGCACGTTGCCGTGGCGGTCGGTGCGGTACTCGACCTTGCCACCCTTGAACTCCTCGACGGCCTTGGCCGGGTCGGGGGTCACGGTTCCGGTCTTGGGGTTCGGCATCAGGCCACGCGGGCCGAGCGCACGGCCGAGGCGGCCGACGAGGGGCATCAGGTCCGGGGTCGCGATGGTGACGTCGAAGTCCATCATGCCGCCCTCGATCTGAGCGGCCAGGTCCTCGGCACCCACGAACTCGGCGCCGGCGGCGAGGGCCGCCGCAGCGGCGTCACCCTGGGCGAACACGGCGACGCGGACGTCCTTGCCGGTGCCCGAGGGCAGGGCGACGGTGCCGCGCACCATCTGGTCGGCCTTTCGGGGATCGACGCCGAGGCGGATCGAGGCGTCGATGGACTCGTCGAAGGACTTCGTCGCGATGGACTTCACGATGTCCACGGCCTCGGCCGGGGAGTGGAAGTGCTCGCGGTCGTAGCGCTTGGTCGCGTCGGTGTACTTCTTGCCGTGGGTGGCCATGGCGATCTCCTTGCGGATCATCTCCCTCGGTGTGGACGGCGGGGCCGGAGGCGAGGTCCTCCTCCGGGGCCGGGCGCGTCGCCGTGGCGACGCGGTGCGGGTCAGTCCGCCAGGCGGATGCCCATCGACCGGGCGGTGCCGGCGATCTGGAGCTTGGCGGCCTCGAGGTCGTCGGTGTTGAGGTCCGGCAGCTTGATCTTCGCGATGTCCTCGAGCTGGGCGTCGGTGATGGTGGCGACGGAGCCACGGCCCGGGGTCTGGGAGCCCTTCGCGATGCCGACCGCCTCACGGATGAGGACGGGGGCCGGCGGCGTCTTGGTGACGAAGCTGAACGTGCGGTCCTCGAAGATCGAGATCTCGACCGGGACGATCGTGCCGCGCTGCGCCTCGGTGCGGGCGTTGTACTCCTTGCAGAAGTCCATGATCGCGACGCCGTGCGGGCCGAGCGCCGTACCGACCGGCGGCGCGGGCGAGGCCTGGCCGGCGGGGATCTGGATCTTGACGAGGGCGACGACCTTCTTCTTGGCCATGGTGGCAGAACCTTCTCTGGAGTGCGGTGCCCGGGACGAGGGCCTTCACCCGTGCGCGGTGGCGCGACGGGGGCCCGGGGGCGACGGACCATTGTGGTGCAGCGGCACCGGAGGGGGCAAACGGCCCCCGGGACTAGAGCTTGGCGACCTGCGAGAACTCGAGCTCGACCGGGGTCTCTCGACCGAAGATGTTCACGAGCACCTTCATCTTGAGGTGGTCCTCGTTGATCTCGACGATCTCGCCCGAGAAGTCCGCGAACGGACCCTCCTTGACCCGCACCGTCTCGTGCAGCTCGTACTCGAGGCGGGGTCGGGCACGCTTCGGCGCCTCTTCGGTGGGGCCGTCGGCGGTCTGGATGAAGCCCTCGACGTCCTTGCGGGACAGCGGCGTGGGCTTGTTTCCCCCGCCGACGAATCCCCTA
>JAFAFZ010000429.1 GCA_023423215.1 Actinomycetes bacterium | reverse complement strand
CCCGTGCCGTGCGCCAGGTCCTGGCCGCCGACGCCGGCCAGCGCCCCCGCCGCCGCATCGGCGCCGAGCGCCGCGGCACCCAGCTCGCCGGCACCGACCTCGACCTGGGCGTCGTCCTCACGCCAGGGCACCTCGACCACCGCCACCGGGGCAGCCAGGCCCTTCAGGACCCGGGTGCCGGCGTCGCGCAGGTGGTACTCGCCGGCACGGGTGCCGACGAGCGTGCGCAGGTGGGCGACCGCCAGGGTCTGGCCCGTCTCGGCCACGGCGCAGAGCCGTGCGGCCTCGACCACCGGCAGGCCGAACCAGTCCCCGTCCTCCTCGGCGACCTCGCCGACGCTGATCCCGATGCGCAGACGCACCGGATCCTCGGGGTCGACCTCGGCCGCGGCCTCGTGCATCGAGCGCGCGCAGGCCAGCGCCGCGACGCTGCTGCGGGGGAACACGACCATGAGCCCGTCCCCGAGGTTCTTCACCTCGATCCCACCGGCGGTCTCGACACTGCGCCGCAACCGGCCGAACAGCTCTCGCCGCAACGCATCCCCGGCGACGTCCCCGATGCGGACCAGACGTTCGGTCGAACCGACGACGTCGCAGAACAGGACGGTCACCGTGGCGGTCGAGCTCATCTCATATCGAGTCCTCACCTCGTGCCCTCGGAGCAGTCTTGCAGACGCACTCCTGGTGGTTGCAACGCTTTCGTCGGAAGTCGGCTTCCCGAGCTGTCGTCCCGGTCGTCGGCCGTGGACGGCGAGCGTGGCAAGCTGGGCCCATGAGCGACGCCACGACCACCGAGGAACCGGTCGACCTGGACGCACCGCTGGGGTTCACCTGCCCGCGGTGCCGGCTCGAGGTCGAGGAGCCGTTCTACGGGCCGTGCACGTCGTGCCGCACCACGCTCCGGGCGACCGTCGGGGGAGAAGCGCGAGAGGTCGAGGACGTCGCCTACGAGCCCAAGATGAACGTCACGCCCAACGCCGTCGCCTCGAAGGAGTAGGCCTGCACACAGCGGCCGGCGGGATCCCCGCTCAGCCCTCGAGCGCCTGGGCGGCGGCCCAGCGGTAGTCGGCCTTGCCGGAGGGCGACCGCACGATGTGGTCGCGCCGCAGCACGGCCCGGGGCAGCTTGTAGCGGGCGATGTGGCGGCCGGCGGCCGCTCGCAGCTCGTCGTCGCTCACGTCGTGGTCCGGGCGCAGCTGCACGATCGCGACGACCTCGGCGCCGAACCGCTCCGACGGCCGCCCGCAGACGACGGCGTCGAGCACCGCGGGATGGCTCTTCACGGCGGTCTCGACCTCTTCCGCGAAGACCTTCTCGCCACCGGTGTTGATGCACACCGAGTCCCGACCACGCAGCTCGATCGACCCGTCCTCGCGCAGCACCGCCCGGTCGCCCGGCAGCGCGTGGCGCACGCCGTCGACCACCGGGAACGTGTCGGCCGACTTGTCGGGGTCGTTCAGGTAGGCGAGCGGCACCCGGCCCGACTGGGCCAGCCAGCCGACCTCGTCCTCGCCGGGATCGAGGCGGCGGGTCCGCGTCTCGTCCAGGACCGTCGCGGTCGCCGAGCGGGTGAAGCGCATCGCGGTGTCACCGCCCTGCGCCACCTGCGACACACCTTGGCGGCCGGACTCGGTCGAGCCGAGCACGTCGACGATCGTCACCGCCGGCCAGACCTCGAGCAGCTCGGCCTTCAACCCGGGCGACAGCACCGCACCGCCGGAGAGCAGGTGGCGCAGGCTCGACAGGTCACGTGTGCGCCCGGCCGCACGCTCGGCGCGCAGCGTGTCGACCAGCGGGCGGCACATCGGATCGCCGACCAGCAGGAGCGACGTCACGGCGTCTCGCTCGATCGTGTCGAGCACGTCGGTCGGGTCGAACCGGTCGACCACGTCCTGGATGACGACCGTGCCGCCCGCGACCCAGCACGAGAGCGCGTTCCAGTGCGCCGCGCCGTGCATCAGCGGCGGGGCGGGAAGGGCACGCACCCGACCGGACGCCGCGTCGACGACCTCGTCGAGCGTCTCGTACTCGGAGCCGTCGCGACGGCGCACGCCGAGCGCGGACACGAGGAAGTCAGCCTGCCGCCACATCGCGCCCTTGGGCATGCCCGTCGTGCCGCCCGTGTAGCAGAGGTACACGTCGTCACCCGACCACGACGCCACCAGCTCGGCGGGCAGGTCGGGGTCCGCTGCGGCGAGCGCCGCCTCGTACTCCAGCGCCCCGGGCAGCAGGCCGTGGCCCGACCCGTCCGCGACCTGGAGCACCAGGTCGGGACGCACCCTCAGCTGGTCGAGCACCTCGGCCAGCACCGGGGTGAAGCGTTCGTGCAGGACGATCGCCCGCGCCCCGGCGTCGTCGAGCAGGTAGCGCAGCTCCTCGGCGACGTAGCGGTAGTTGACGTTGAACGCCGCGCAGCCGCCCTTCCACGCGCCGAGCATGCCCTCGAGGTACTCGGGTCCGTTCAGCAGGTAGAGGGCGACGTGGTCCTGGCGGGGCTCCCAGCGTGGGCGATCCGGATCGGCCTCGCGCCGGCCGAGCCCGTGCGCGAGCAGGACCGCCGCGAAGCGACGTGTCC
>JAFAFZ010000421.1 GCA_023423215.1 Actinomycetes bacterium | reverse complement strand
CCTGCGAGCCGCCCTCGTGCAGCAGGACGACGATCGCCTCGACACCCTGATCCTGCAGCTCGGCGGCGTACCGGTTCGCCGTGTCGACCTCGTCGCCGAAGTCGAGACCCTCGACACCGCTGGGGGTCACGATCTTGTCCGTGCCCTCGAGGGTCATGCCGATGAAGCCGATCGTCTCGCCACCGACGTCGGTCGTCCACGTGGGCGCCATCACCGTCCGGTCGGTCGAGCCGTAGAAGACGTTCGCGGCGAGCCACGGGAAGTCGGCGCCGTCGTAGGGCGAGTCGGGGAAGTAGCAGCCGTCGACGACGTGGCAGCCGCCGTGCTGGAGCCGCTTCAGCTCGGTCAGGCCCTCGTCGAACTCGTGGTTGCCGACGCCGCTGACGTCCAGTCCCAGCGCCTCCAGGGATTCCACGGCGGGTTCGTCGTGGAACAGGCCGGACAGGAACGGCGAGCCGCCCACGAGGTCGCCCGCGGCGACCGTCAGCGAGTTGACGGCGTTGGCCCGCAGGGCGTCGAGCGTCGAGGCCAGGTACTCGGCGCCGCCGACCGGCGTGGCGCTCGGGTCGAGCGTCTCGCCCAGGGTGCCGTCGGTGCCGGAGGGCGGTTCGAGGTGGCCGTGGAAGTCGTTGAACGACAGGAGCTGCACCGGCACCGGTTCCGCCTCGGGGGGGGCGGGCGGGGTGCACGCCGCGGCGAGTGCGAGGAGCACGGCGACGACGGCCGTGGCGTGGACGAGCGGACGACGTGGCATCGGCGTGCCTCCGATCGATCGGACGGTCGCCGTGGGACCTACCCCCGCGGATGCGCTGGCATGCGGCTCGCGGCTCCCGACGATCGGCGTGCCTCAGAGGTCGTCGGCGTCGGGGCCGAAGTCCTCCCAGCGCGGCGCAGGGGAGGCCTCGTCCGCGGCCTCCCGCACAGCGGCGGTGCCGTGGCCGTGGTCGTGTCCGGCGTGCACCTGCTCACGCCCGGTCAGCACCGCCGCGGCGAGCGCGGTCGTGATCGGCACCGACAGCACCAGGCCGATCGAACCCACGAGCATGCGGACGATCTCGACCGCGACGATCTCGCTGGTCAGGATGCGGCCGATCGGCTTGCTGCCCTGGCTGAACAGCAGCACCAGCGGCAGCGCGGCGCCGGCGTAGGCGAGCACGAGGGTGTTGACGGTCGACGCGACGTGGTCGCGACCGACGGTCAGGGCTTCTCGGTAGAGCCGCCCCCGACCCATGCGTGGGTTCGCCCGTCGCAGCGCCGCGACGGTCGAGACCTGGGTGACGGTGACGTCGTCCAGCACGCCGAGCGCGCCGACGACGATGCCCGCGACGAGCAACCCACGCAGGTCGAGCGCGTCCGTGGTGACGCGCAGCACCTGTGCGTCCTCGTTCGCCAGACCGGACAGCTCGGTGACTGCGGCGGTGATCAGGGCCAGGCCGACGATCAGCACGAGGCTCAGCAGGGTGCCCGCCAGCGCGACCGTCGTCGCGGTGTTCACGCCGTGGGCCAGGTAGAGCGCGACGTACGCGATCGCCACCGTGCCGACCAGCGCCACGAGCACCGCCGACTCGTCGCGGACGAGCGACGGGACGATGAACGCGATGAGGATCAGGCCCGACGCCGCCAGGCCGGCGAGGGCACGCAGACCCTGCCAGCGGCCGACGACGACGACGGCCAGGACGAACAGGGCGACGAGCCACCACATCGGCATCGAGCGCTGGAAGTCCGCGAACGCGTAGCGGTAGGGAGGCGGGCTGGTCTCGACGTCCAGGAGCACGACGTGCTCGCCGCCCTGCATCCGCGGCACCCCGAAGTCGGTGTCGCGGATCACGAAGACCCCCACCGAGCCGGCGTCGGGACCCGAGGTGATCTCGACCTCGACCTCCTGGCAGCCGGCCAGCGCGTCGGCCTCGACCGCGTCGCAGGTGGTCGACCGGGCCCCGGTGACGGTGGCGTCGACGAACTGGTTGGGCTGGGTTCCCAGGTCGGGCGCCTCGCCACGTGGCCACAGCAGGCCGATGCCGAGCAGGGTCAGGACGGCGACGGCGATGACGGCTCGCACGACCCAGACCCGGGTCCGCTCGGCGGTGTCGCGCTCGATCTCGCGCCGCTCCGGCTCGTCGTGGGTGGGGTGCCCGTCCGCCTCCGCCATCGGGAGTGATTCTCGCGCGGCGCTCAGCCCTCGGGGGTCGGCCGGGCCGGGAGCTGCATCAGCTCGATGCGCACGCCGTCGGGATCGTGCAGGAACACGAGCGGCACGCCGAGCTCGGCCCGGGTCGACTCGAGGACGGTCCCACCGCACTCGACGAGGTGGGCGACGCTGGCCTCGACGTCGTCGACGTGGAACGCCAGGTGCGACAGCCCGAGGTGGCCCCGCGAGGACGAGGGGGCGCCCGTGGCGATCGGCGTCGTGTAGTGCAGCAGCTCGATGCCGAGGTGGCCCAGGCGGATGAACTGCGAGGTGACGACGACCCGCTCCCCGACCTCGAGCGCACGATCCAGGCCGGGCATCGCCTCGCTGTCGAGCTCGTAGCGCTCGGCCACGTCGAAGCCCAGGCCCTCGCCGTAGAAGCGCAGGGATCGGTCCAGGTCGGACACGCACAGTCCGAAGTGCGAGAGGCGGAACGGGGCGGGGGGCGTGGCCATCGCAGTGGTCTACTCGACGTGCGCGGACGCGTGCCGGACGCCCGTGCGCCGCCCGGCGCACGACCTCGCAGAGCGCCAGCGGCCCGCACCAGCGGGGGCCGGTCAGGCGAAGGTCGTGGTGATGACCCGGCCGTCGCGTTCGCCGGCGCTGGCGGCCAGGTCGGCGACGACGAAGCTGCGCTGGAGCCAGCGATCGGTGCCGTCGTAGCGGGCGCGGAAGGCGGTGCGGCCGTGAAGGCAGCGGTCGTTGTCGACCACCAGCAGGTCGCCGGCCCGGAGCGTGACGGCGACGCGTCGCGCACGGGTGAGGTCCCGCAGCACCGAGATCGCGTGCTCGGCCTCTCGGTCCAGGCCGTGCATCAGGTCGGCGTCGAACACGACGGTCGGGCGACGCGGGTCGCCGCTCAGCACGGGCGCGGGCGGCCGCAGCGCGACCGTCCGTCCGCCGGTGAAGGACTCGTCGACACCGGTGCGGAACCGGGACTCGCCGAGCACGCGCCGCACCTCCGGGTCGAGCTCGTCCAGCACCTGTGCGACGTCGCAGATCAGCGTGCCGGCCGCAGGGTCGCCGCGCAGGCAGAGCAGCAGCAGGTAGCGAGGTCGGTGGGGGTGGAACGCGGTCTCGGTGTGGAACTCGAGCTCGACCGCCGAGGAGGTCGAGGTCTGCAGGTGGGCGGATGCGGCGGTGGGCACCAGGTCCTGCACGAGCGACCCGCCGTGCTCGGGCAGGTAGCCGACCGGCTGGCCGAGCGCTCGTGCGACGCTCAGCAGGACGAACTCGCTCACCTGGTCCTTGGCGGTGCGCCGGCCCGGAGCGGCCGGGGTCACCGGCAGATCTCCGACGGGGACGCCGCGCACCAGCCACGCGCCGGGGGCCCAGGACGCCGTGTCGTCGCCCAGGTCGGCCAGCACGTCGTGCACCGCGGTGGGCAGCAGGCGCCGCGCCCGGCCGGCGGCCGCCACGAGCTCGAGGTCCGGCAGGCCCGTCGCTGGCACCGAGTCCAGCAGGGGACGCCAGTCGTCCCCCTGGGTGTGCAGCGTCTGCACCGGAGCGTGCGTGGTCGTCGTGGGCATCGCTCGATGATACATCTGTTCCAGAACCCACGGAAGGCTGGAACGCACATACCAGGGACGCGTGGCGGGGTGGCTACGCTCTGCGCCATGCCCGCACTCGACTCCCCACGGCCCGACACCCTCTTCGCGAGCGACAACGCGTCGGGGGTGCACCCGGCGGTGCTCGAGGCGCTCGGCCGGGCGAACCAGGGGCACGCCCTCGCCTACGGCATGGACCCGTGGACCGCCCGGGTCACCGAGCGCTTCCGCTCGCTGCTCGACGCGGACGTCGAGGTCGTCGTGACCTGGGGCGGCACGGGCGCCAACGTCGTCGGCCTGCAGTGCCTGCTCCAGCCGTGGCAAGGCGTCGTCTGCACCGACAACGCGCACATCGTCGTCGACGAGTGCGGCGCCCCCGAGCGCTTCACGGGCTGCAAGCTGATCGACCTGCCGACGCCCGACGGCAAGCTGCGACCCGACCAGGTGCGCGGCCAGCTGCACGCGCTCGGGGACGAGCACCACGTGCAACCGAGGGTCGTGTCGCTGACGCAGTCCACCGAGCTCGGCACCGTCTACACCCTCGACGAGCTGGCCGAGCTGGTGCAGGTGAGCCACGACGCGGGGCTCGTGGTGCACGTCGACGGCGCACGGCTCGCCAACGCAGCGGCTGCGCTGGGCTGCGACCTGCGTGCGCTCGTCACCGACGCGGGCGTCGACGTGGTGACCTTCGGCGGCACCAAGAACGGCCTGATGTACGGCGAGGCGGTGCTCTTCGTGCGGCCCGAGCTCGGCGAGCACGCCCGCTTCGTGCGCAAGCAGGCTGGTCAGCTCGCGTCGAAGATGCGCTACATCTCGGCCCAGTTCGACGCGCTGCTCACCGACGACCTGTGGCTGCGCAACGCGACGCACGCCAACGCGATGGCGGCGCTGCTCGCGGAGCGTGTCGCCGGCATCGACGGCGTCGAGCTGTCAGCATCGCCCGAGGTGAACTCGGTGTTCGCGACCGTGCCGGCGGACGCCATCGCGCCGCTGATCGAGTGGTCGCCGTTCTGGGTGTGGGACGAGGAGCGCCACCTGGTGCGCTGGATGTGCAGCTTCGACACCTCGCCCGAGGACGTCGAGCGCTTCGCCGTCGGAGTCGCCGAGGCGGTCCAGCGGTTCGGCTGACCGACCGCCCCCGGTCGCCCCCCGCCGGCTCGTTCCTCAGTCCTCTTCCCCTCAGTCCTCGCGCAGGACCTTGCCCTCGACCCACGCGGACTCGATGCGCTCCAGGTGCTCCGCCGCCGGGGACCGTCGCGCCGCGGCCACGCCGGCGACCAAGGTCTCCAGCAGCGCGAGCGCGCTCACGTGCGAGTCGAACGGCCCTGCCCCCTCGGCCCCGACGACGAACACCAGCTGCGCGCCGACCGCCAACGGCGACAGCTGCGAGTCGGTCAACGCGAGCAGCGCCGCGCCGCGCCCGCAGGCCGACGCCGTCGCGTCGAGCAGCCAGGCGTCGTAGCGGGGCAGGTCGAGCGCGACGACGACGTCCTCCGGCTCCAGGTCCGCCAGCGTGCGGTGCACGGCGACGGGACTGCCGCCGACCTGGGTGACACCGGGGCGCACCATCGACAGCTCGGTCGCGAACTGCAGGCCGATGCCGTGCGAGGCCTCGGAGGCGAGCACGAAGACCCGATGCCCCACGTCCGCCAGCAGCCGCACCGCCGAGTCCAGGTCCTCGCGCCGGATCGATCCGAGCGCCCCTCGGATCTGCTCGACCGCCTGCGCCGTCGTGCGTGCGAGCAGGTCGTCGTCGGCCGAGCGGTGGATGCGTTCGGCCGCCTGGTGGATCTGTCGGGTCAGCTCGGTCCGCGCCCGCTCCTGCAGGTCGGTGAAGCCGTCCAGCCCGAGCCGTGCGGCCAGGCGGACGACGCTGGCACCGCTGGTGCCGGCGCGCTCGGCCAGCTCGGCGACGGTCCCGAACGCCACCGACTGCGGGTCGGCGACGACGACGTCGGCCACTCGTCGCTCCGCCGGCGACAGCTCGTCGCGGTGGGCGCGGATCAGCTCGGTCAGGTGGGTCGGCTCGGACATCCGTGCCCGATCATTGCACCCGCCGTCGAGTGGGTACGTTGGGTGGTGCCGACGGTGTCGGCGCGTGCCGGCACCTGAACGAAGGAGGTGCGCCCATGCGCCACTACCTCGTCGTCGCCCACCGGACGCTGGACAGCCCGGAGCTCATGGACGTGGTCCACGAGCGAATGTCCCGTGGACCGGCGACCTTCCACCTGCTGGTGCCCGAGGACCACCAGGGCGGCTTCCTCTGGGACGAGGGGTCGGTCCGGAACCAGGCCCAACGCTCGATGGAGGCGGCCCGCCTCCGGCTCCTCGGCGTCGGCGTGCCCGTCGTCGGTGAGGTCGGCCACTCCAACCCGGTGCACGCTGTCGAGCACGTGCTGCGACGCGAGCCCGACGGGTGGTTCGACGAGATCATCATCTCGACGCTGCCGTCCCGGTTCTCACGCTGGTTGGGGTTCGACGCGCCGGCGCGCATCGCCCGGCTGACCGACGTACCCGTCACCCACGTCGAATCGGTCGGCGTCCCGGCCTAGCGTCCGGGCGGGGC
>JAFAFZ010000410.1 GCA_023423215.1 Actinomycetes bacterium | reverse complement strand
GCGTCACTCGACCAGACGGACGATCGCCTGGTCGCTCTGGTAGCCGAACTGCAGGTCCGCGACGCCCGACTCGGTCTTCACCAGCGCCGGCTCGAAGGTCCACGCGTCGACGGCCTGGACCTTCGTGCTGTTCGCATGCAGGCGGTACAGGTAGATCGCCCAGAACCGCACGATCTGCATCGGGGTGGAGCTACCGCTGTTGAACTGCTTCACCACGGGGATCATGCCGAAGCGAGGGTCCGAGATGATGCCGCGGTCGAACATCGGCCAGAAGTCGTTGCTGTCGGTCAGGCTCGCCAGCTTCTGGTCGACGATGGTGGGGTCGAGACCGCAGGTGTTCTTCAGGTAGTTCTTCGCCGCGTCGCGGGTGAACTCGGTGCCGTCCGCGGTGCCCGTGTTGATCGCCGAGGCCGGATCGATGAAGAACTCGGTCTGCGGCGCGTGGCCCTTCGAGTTCGAGCCGCCGTAGTCGAAGCGGTAGCTCTCGAGGAAGCAGTTGAGCTTCGCGTCGCCCGCTGCCCAGCCGGACGCGGTGGTCGACTGCGTCGTCGGGTTCCGACCCGGGTAGAAGAGCGGCAGGAACTCCGGGAGCATCCAGTAGGACGCGTGGCGGCCGTTGACCTTCTCGCCGACGACGGTGATCGCCGGGCCGGGACCGGGAGCCGTCGCCCAGTGGTTGCAGTCCTCCGGCGCCGTCTCGGTCAGGTTGGCGTCGGTCAGGTCCGGTCGCCGGAGGCGGCCGCAGAACAGCTTCTCGCCCTCGTCGGTGCTGATCGTCGCGTTGTCGACGAGCCCGTCCGTGAGCGGCGGGACGACGTTGCCGGTGAAGGGCAGCAGGAAGTTCGCATCCAGGCCCGAGTCCTGGTTGGTCGTCGTGCACGGCGACTTCACCGGGTGGGCGAAGTCGCAGACCTTCGGGCTGCCCGTTCCGTAGATCGACAGGACGTGGTCGACGCCCATCGAGTAGTTGATGCGCAGGGCGTTGTTCTCGACCTGCGAGGTGGGCTCGTAGAGCCGGAGCCGCGGCGCGTTGAACGACCCGAAGTTGCCGCTCGTGCTCCGGTCGCACGGCGCGACGTTGGCGCCGCCGTTCTCGATGCACGAGTTGCCGGAGCCCGAGGCGGCCGCCACCGTCGCGGGGATGATGCGGTCGTCGCGCGTCAGCTTCGCCTCGGCGGTGGCGGCGGCGCTGACGTGCACGGCGTCGACGCCGATCACCTTCGCGAAATACGTCTCGACCGCCGTGCGCGGCAGTCGCACGCGGACGCGCGAGAACGCCTCGTCGATCGAGATGCAGGTGTTCGACGCGCCGATGTCGGGCGTCTCGGCCAGGTGCTCCGGGTCCGTGCAGCCGACCCACGCCGAGGCCGGCGTGTCGAAGTTGGCCAGCGCGTACTCCTTGGCCGTCGCGACCACCGTCGCCGGGTTCGGCAGGTCCTGCGCCGCTGCGAGTGCCGCCGCGTCGGCCGAGCCCTGGGCCTTCCGGTGCTGCTGTCGGGCGTTCGCCAGATCGACGGCCACGGCGGACATCGCCAGGAGGGCGACCATGAGCAGCGCCGCCATCACGAGGATCGCCCCGCGTTCGTCGCGCCGCCGCAGCCTGCGAGGGCCGGCCGGCACTCCGGGGTGTCGACGGCTGCGGTTCAGCACCACGACCAGTCCTCGCCGGGGAAGGCCGCGGGCGACGACGTGGTGAGGGGCGCCTCGTCGTCGATCTGCTCGATCCGCATGGTGATGCGCGACCGGAGCACGACCGAGTCCAGCAGGAAGCCGAACATGCCGGTCACGCTGCGCCCGCGGTACATCGAGCACACCGTGACCTGCTCGCCCGGCTCGTAGGTGCCCTCGAGCTGGATGCGGGTCCGGGTGCGCGCCGGGTCCAGGTCGATGCGCCGGTTCGTGACGCACTGGGCCCGCTGGGACGAGGTGCCCGTGGTGCAGTCGTCAAGGCTCCAGTCGGCGACGACGGCCTGCCGAGCCCCCTCGCGCACGCCCTGGCGCACCGAGTTGTAGTCGTTGAGCGTCATCGCGAAGTCGATCGTGCCCAGGACGAGGAGCAGGAACAGGGGCAGCACGAGGGCGAACTCGACCATCGCCGCGCCGCGGTGGTCCCGCCCGCGTGCGCCCGAGCGGCGTCGACGCAGGAGGGGGCGCGCGCCGTCTCGGGTGCGGTCACCCGACGCTGCTCGATCTGCGGCCATCCCTCACCTCCGCGGTGCCGGCGCACCACTGCGACATGTCGACGGGTCCAATCGCGCGGAGAGCACGCTTCGTTTCACTCTCCGTCGACAATGGGCCGAACGACCCAGGTGCCGCCGCGGCATGCTGGGCGGACCCCCGGTCGCACGTCGCGCCGATAGGGTCGACACACCGCCATGGCAGGACTCGATGACTTCGACGCGACGCTGGCCGCCGCCAAGCTCGGGGACGAGCGCGCCGCTGCACGGCTCTTCGGCGCGTTCCAGCCGCCGCTGCTCCGCTACCTCCGGCTCCAGGCGCGCGACGTGGCCGAGGACATCGCGGCGGAGGTGTGGCTCGCCGCCGCCCGGTCCATCCGCGAGTTCGAGGGCGACGAGCGGGGGTACCGCGCCTGGTTGTTCACCGTCGCGCGCCGTCGTGTCGTCGAGCACCGGCGACGCACGGCCAGCCGGCGCACGGAGGCGGTGGATCCGTTCGAGCTCGAGGCGACGCGGTCGCTCGAGGACCCGGCGGCGTTGGCGACCGACGCGATCGATGCCCAGCAGGCGATCGAGCAGATGGCGCGGATCCTCAGCCCCGAGCAGTGCGAGGTGTTGATCCTGCGCGCCGTGGCCGACCTCAGCGCGGCAGAGGTCGGCGAGCTGCTCGGCCGCCCCGAGGCGTGGGTGCGGCTCGCTCAGCACCGCGCGCTGAAGGTGCTGGCGGCGCGGCTCGACGTCCGCATGGAGGTCGCGCCGTGACACCACGCGATCCCCTGGGGCCGACGGCCGAGCTCGACCCGACGCCGGACGAGCTGGACGCGACCGATCGGCTGCTCGACGGGCTGGCGCGGGGCACGGCCGACGAAGAGTTCGACCCGGTCCTGTCCCTGCTCCGCACGGCGAGGTCGGAACCGACCGCGGACGAGCTCGTCGATCCGATCGGCTTCTCCGAGCTGGTCGCTCGCGCTGCCGCGCCCACCGCTGCGGTCCCGACCGTCGTCCCGTCGATCGACGTGCCGACCGCTGCGATTCCGGCCGTCGACGAGCGATCTGGCGC
>JAFAFZ010000097.1 GCA_023423215.1 Actinomycetes bacterium | reverse complement strand
CACCGGCGCGGCACACGCGCGGGAGCTGCGCCGTCGCTGGGCAGCGGTCCTCGTCGGCTCGGTCGCAGTCGCCGCGTCGGGCAGCGCGGCGATGTTCGTCGCGCTGGCCGCCTGGACCTGAGCTCGTTGCGCAGGGCACGTCGCGTGCTGGCACCTGTGCCTCGTAGGCTCGGAGTGTGAGTGCGGACGGGGTGACCACGAAGGCGGATGGTCGGATCGAGGCGCGAGGGCTGCTGCTGCAGCGTCCGCGCCCCGAGGTCGCGCAGCGGCTCGTGGACGCGACGATCGAGGTCATCGACGCACGGGGCGAGACGGCGGTGCGGGTGCAGGAGATCGTGGCGACCGTCGGCACGCAGATCCCGGTGCTGTACCGCCACTTCGGCAACCGCGAAGGCCTCGTCCAGGCGGCCCAGGCCGACCGGCTGCAGGACGCGATCGCGACGGACCTGGCCTTCGTGTCCACCCGCTTCGCCGAGGTGGGCTCGGCAGACGAGTTCCGCACGGTGCTCGACGAGGTCCTGGCGTTCGCCAGCGACCCGGCCCGTGGGGACGTACGGGCCCGCCGGGTCAACATGCTCGGATCGACCTACGCCCGCCCTGCGCTCGCCGCGACCGTCAACGAGATCATGGTGCGGTCGCTCGACGGCATCGCCGAGGTGTTCGCCGGTCCGCAGCGTCAGGGGTGGATCCGGGCCGACCTCGACGTCCGAGCCTTCGCCGCCTGGTTCGCCGGACAGATGATCGGCCGTTCGCTCATCGAGCTGGGCGAGACCGGCATCGACGGTGCCGCGTGGAACGAGGTCTCGGCCGACGCGGTGCGCCACATCCTGTTCGGCTGAGACGCTGCCCCACCGGCACCGTCGACCTCCTGCCTGACCGTCAGCGTGGCGGACGCAGTCGCGAGGCCGGCTGGTAGTTGGGGCCGGCGGTCTCATCGACGCGACGCAGCAGCAGCTCGCAGGGACCTTCCAGCTCCTCGGCGAAGCGGTGGCATCCCTCGGCGCCGAGCAGCTCCCACGGCAGCGTCGTCAAGCGGTCGGTGTCGTCCTCGATGCGCTGGCGCACCGCGACGCCCGCGGTGTTGACGATGCCGGCGTCGGCCAGGCCCTTGGCCTCGAGCCCCGTCATCCCCGCGGCGATCTCGTCCTCGCTGCTGCCACGTGCGCGCGGCAGCCACGACTCGTCGTAGCCGAGCCAGGCGTTGTGCAGGATCGAGGACTCGACGCCGGTCAGGCCCTCGGCGACCACGAGCGCCCAGTGGGTGTCGCCGCGCCACTCGCGCAGGCAGTTGACGGCGTGCCAGCCCGAGAGGACCGGGTCGTCCGGCCGACCCATGCGCAGGTGCGACGCGTACAGCGGACGTCCGACGGTCGGCAGCGCCTCGACGATCGGCCACAGCTCCGGGCCGAGCCGGGCGAGCGGCGCCAGGATGTCCGGGGCGTACGTGGAGAGGCCGACCAGCACGGCCTCGTCCCGCGCCGCCCACGCCGCGTCGAAGGTCGTCCCGGCCTGCTCGACCATCTGGAAGGTCAACTGGATGCCGATCGGCGAGATCGAGCCGAACGCGGCGGTCACGGCCTCGGGCCCGGCGGGCGCGAGCGGTGCGCTGCGGGCGGCGATGTAGCCGATCGGCCCCGGCAGGCCGAGCGCCTCGAGGCGCACGACCCCGCCCGGGTCCCAGAAGATCCAGCCGATCGTGGTCTGCACCGAGCGCGAGCACCGGCGTGCGGCCTGGACGGGGTCGGACAGGTCGGTCTCGGGCGCCTCGGTCATCGCCCGATCATGCCGCGACGGTTCGCTGGTCTGCGTCGGTCCGGGCGGTCGGAGCGGCTCCCGGCCGCCAGAGGCGCGCACGTCACCGGAGCAGGATGACGCCGAGGTGGCAGGTCCCTCCCGAGCGCCGCCCGTCGTCTCAGCCGAGCCGGTGCAACCGATCGACCGCAGCCTCGAGCACCTCGGGCCGCTTGCAGAAGGCGAAGCGCACGAGCTGCCGTCCCAGGGCGGGGTCGTCGTAGAAGACCGAGGCGGGCACGGCGACGACGCCGCACCGCTCCGGCAGCTCACGGCAGAACTCGAGGCCGTCCGCGTCGCTGAACGGTGCGACGTCGACGGTCACGAAGTACGTGCTCGCCGGCGGTCGCACCTCGAACCCGGTGTCGACCAGGCCGGCGCAGAGCAGGTCGCGACCCGCACGCAGCGCGTCGCGGCGCCCGGTGAACACCTCGTCGGGCAGGCCGAGGCCGACGGCGACGGCCTCCTGGAACGGTCCGCCCGCGGTGAAGGTCAGGAACTGCTTGGCGGTGCGGGTCGCCGCGACCAGCGGCGCCGGCCCGGTCGCCCAGCCGATCTTCCAGCCGGTGCACGAGAACGTCTTGCCGGCCGACGAGATCGAGAGCGTGCGCTCGGCCATGCCGGGCAGCGTCGACAGCGGCCGGTGCGCCCCGTCGAAGACCAGGTGCTCGTAGACCTCGTCGCTGACGGCGATCAGGTCGTGTTCGAGGCACACCGACGCGACGAGCTCGAGCTCGGCGTCGTCGAACACCTTGCCGGTGGGGTTGTGCGGTGAGTTCAGCAGCAGCAGGCGCGTGCGCGGCGTGACGGCGGCCCGCAGCTCGTCCTCGTCGAAGGCGAAGTCCGGGGCGCGCAGGGTGACCGGTCGCAACGTCGCGCCGGCCATCGAGACCGACGCGGGGTAGGAGTCGAAGGTCGGCTGGAACGCGACGACCTCGTCGCCCGGTTCGCACAACGCCAGGACGGCCGCAGCGATCGCCTCGGTCGCACCGACCGTGACGAGCACCTCGGTGTCGGGGTCGAGCTCGATGCCGCGGAACCGGAGCTGGTGCGCGGCGATCGCGTGGCGGAGCACCGGCTCACCGGGCCCCGGCGGGTACTGGTTGCGGCCGGACCGGATGGCGTCGACCGCCGCGTCGAGCACCTCGGCGGGCGGGTCGTCGTCCGGCACGCCCTGGCCCAGGTTGATCGAACCGGTTCGCAGGGCCAGCGCGGACATCTCGGCGAAGATCGGCGTGCCGAACCCCTGGAGGCGGCGCGCCAGCGGGTCGCGCTCGCCGCCGTTCATCGCGCGCTGCTCATCGGCTCGGGGCCTGCAGGACGGCGAACGCGACGTCGCGCCGAGGCCGGAACCCGAGCCGCTCGTAGACGCGCCGTGCGGGGTTGTCGTGCGTGACGTGCAGGATCGGTCGTTCGCCGCGCCGCACGATGCCGCCGGCCACGACGTGCGTCAGGAACGACGCCAGCCCACGCCCCTGCGCGTCGGGGTGGGTGCAGACGGCGCTGATCTCGGTGACGCCGGGGAACCGGAGCCGTTCGCCCGCCATGGCGACGAGCCGCCCGTCCTCGACGATGCCGACGTAGCGCCCGAGCCGGTGGGTCCCGCGCTCGAAGGGTCCGGGTCGGGAGAGCTGCACGAGCTCGAGCATCGCGTCGACGTCCGATCCGTCCAACTCGCGCACGGTGCCGGGGTCCGGTGCGCCGGACGGGTCGGGCAGGTCGGTTCCGGGCGGCAGCACCATCTGCACGCCGCCGCCGGCGAACTGGGTGGTCCACCCGTCGGGCGCCGGATTGATCTCGTCGCGGAACAGCACGGCGGTGCCGCCGGGTTCGACCAGCCCGGCCAGGTCGGACCACGACCCGCCATCGAGCGAGTCGACCGCGCAGAACGGCGAGACGTCGACCGGGAAGCGTCGTGCTCGCCCGTGCACCTCGGCGAGGAGCGCGTGGTGCGTCGTGAGCGACGCCCACACGGCGTTGTCGAGCGGGGGCTCGTCGGGCAGCGCCGCAGTCGTCACGTCCTCCTCGGATGCCGTCCGCCGCTCTGCCACGATCACATCCTGGTCGCTCGGGGGAGACGTCCCCGGGGATCGCCACACGTTCGATCCGGGCCGTCCCGTCGCTGCTGGAGTGGAGCTTCGCGCCAGCTAGCGCTCCGCTAGCGCCCGACCCGTACGGTCGCACGGCTGGGGTCGGCTGGGGCCGACCGTGCTGGAGGGAACGGCGAATGGGCGGACGGGGACGGGTGCGGCTGATCGCACTCGCATGGGTGGCGGTGGCCATGGCGGCCACCGCACTGGTGACCGCACCGGCGGTCGGCGCGGAGTGGGAGCCGACGCCGACCCCGGTGCCACCGGGTTCGGAGCGCATCCCGTTCACCGTCGAGACGGTGTCCCGGACCTACCAGTCCGGCGTCGACGGCGCCGGTCGTCCTGCGGGGTACTGCTACGACGAGGTGCTGATCTCGTTCGATCCCCGCTACGGCAAGCCGGTCACGGGCAGCAGCGCTGCGTTCCCGGGCCAGGGGATCTTCTTCGCCGAGCACACCGGCGGCACCAAGGCGCGGCTCGAGTACTCGCAGCCCCCGCAGTACGGCATCTCCTGGCCGATCGGCTCAGGGATGGGGACGGGCAACTGGTCGACCGCCGACTTCGGCGACCGCATGCTGTACCGCATCGAGTACGCGTGGTCGGCGAAGGAGATCGGCCTCCTGGTCGACGGAGGGGATCCGAACAACTCCGAGTGCGCCCCCTCGGTGCGTGCCCCCCGCCTGGCCGACCTCCGGGCGAACGTCGAGGACGAGGTCCTGTGGACCCACGGTCCGATCCACCCGCCGGTCGACGTCGTCCTGCGCACGCCGGACACCGTCCACGAGGTCGGTGACGAGATCCCGGTCGAGATGACGGTCACCAACACGACGCCGTACGTCGCCACCGGGCTCTCGTTCAGCCCGGCTGCCGGCCTGCAGGTCGCGTCGAGCCACCTCGAGATCGTCTCGGCACCGCCGTCGCTGCCGACGTCGTTGCAACCCGACCAGTCCGTCACCCTGGACTGGGTCGTGCGCCCGAAGGTGTCCGCGACGTCGGACGTCTCGACGACGGTGCGCGCGACGCTCGAGGGCGTCCAGTTCACCGACACGGCGAGCGCCCGCATCTCGGTGCCGCCCGAGGTGACCGTCGAGCTCGACACCGACGTCACGAGCGAGACCAAGGTGGGCGACGAGTTCCACGTGACGGCGACCATCACCAACCTGGACGACGTACCGATGCGGTACCTCGACTCGGACCCGCTCGCGACACGTCCGACCAGCGCCGTCAGCCCCGTGTCCGGTCCGCTCACGGCGGCCGGGACGGATCCGTACTTCGAGGACCTGTCGATCGCCCCGGGGGCGTCGACCACCCTGCACTGGACCTCGAAGGCCGAGGAGGCGGGCAACGTCGAGCTGACCGCCTACGTCTCCGGGCTCGACACCCACCTGAACACGCGGTTCACGATCAGCGCCCGCACGTCGGTCGCGATCGAGTCGCCGGGCCTCGTCATCAGCGACCTCCGCCTGCAGCCGGGCTCCATCGTCCCGGGCGACTTCGGCAACCTGCGCGGCACGGTCACCAACAACGGCTCGGTCGACGTGACCGACATCGACTTCACGCTCGACTCGAACCCCGAGCTGCGCATCGTCCCGGGGCTGCTCGAGCAGCTCGACCCCTCGGTGTCGCCCCGCATCGCGAAGCTCGAGCCCGAGCAGCAGCGGGAGTTCCTGATCCCGGTCGCGATGGTGACCGACGCGGGTGACGACTTCGGCAGCTACACCGCCGAGGTCCGCCTGGCGGGCACGGCGACGATCGGCGGTGAGCCGACCGAGGTCGCCGCCACCTCGGAGACGACGGACGCGCTGGATCTGTCGCCGTACTGGTCCACGATCCTCGACCGGGTGCGCAGCAACCTCTTCGACGACTTCGTCGAGCTCATCGAGGGAGTCAACGACTGGGGCGACTCCTCGACGCTCGGCGGCGTCTCCGTCGGCGGCGGCCAGGGCGTGCTGAACGCGTTCCAGAAGATGGGCGACGGCATCCTCAAGGTGAACGACCTGCTCGGCGAGGTGTCGGGCGACGGCGGTCAGCGGCTGACCGACGACGGCAAGGCCATCGTCGCCGCGGTGCGCGAGTACCTGCACACCACCTCCGCGCAGAAGATGGCCGTCGACCTGGCCAACCTGGAGCAGAACGTCGCCGTCGGCGGCGTCGGGGTCTTCGCGGAGTGGATGCGCGACGTCGACCGGGCGTACACCGCGGGCGACACCCGCAAGGTCGCCGAGCTGATCGCCGAGCCGGCCACCGAGGTCGCGATCGGCTTCGGCGTCGAGAAGGCCGGCGCGCAGATCTTCACGAAGCTCATGCAGCAGCCGATCGTGCGGCAGACGCTGCACGCGCTCAAGCGTGCGCCGGAGCCGATCACCGACGGCCCGGACGTCCCCTACGACCAGATCGTCGCCCGCGAGCTGCAGGACCTGAAGGACATGCCGACGGGCGTCGCCATCACCGGCGAGACGGTCGCCCGAGCCGGCCTGACCGCCGACGAGCACGGCTGGATGATCGAGATGGCCCGCGAGCACGGCATCGCCTTCTTCGTGCGGCCCCGACCCGAGACCGCGGCCAAGTTCGCCCGGCTCGGGTACAACGCCAAGCCGATGGCCATCAAGCTGAAGTCGATCAGCGAGATCGACCACCGCTGGCTCGGCTGGGAGGACTTCGCCGACTCCGAGGGCCTGGTCGTGTTCCGTGAGCCGAAGGACCCGCTGCAGGCGATGATGGACGCCGTCGATCGTGGCGAGCTCGAGTGGGGCGGCAAGGAGATCGACGACATCATCGAGCGCTACAACCTGCGCAAGGCGGAGTGGAAGTCCTACGAGAAGCCCTTCGGTCCCGACGGGCCGACGGTCGATCCCCGCGAGGGCATCCTGCACAAGCTGAACGGCGACACGATCGGTCCGGACGGCTCGATCGTCCCGGGCGAGGGCTTCACCGTGCAGCGCTACGGGAAGACGATCCGGACCAAGGTGACCATCGACCCGGACGGCGTCATCCGCTTCACGCACAACGACCAGCCGGTGTACTCCGACATCGACCTGCTGGCGATCGCCAAGCCGGACGGCTCGGCGATCGACCCCGAGCTGCACCGGCTGATCTCGCAGCACGCCGGGTTCGGCATCGACTCGCAGCACGGCGACTCGGTCCTGACCAGCGACTTCGCGAACTGGGACGACGCCACCAAGTTCGCGGTGAAGTACGCGAACGAGCACCGGCGCGGCGGCGATCCGCTCGTGATCGTGCAGCCCGACGTGACCACGCTCGGCTACGTCGACTCGCTCGACGTGCCCGCGTCGGTCCCGGGTTCCGGGTACGACCTCTACGGGAAGATCACCACCACCTACGAAGGGGCGGGACGGCGATGACCACCATGGCGCGGGGATGGCGGCGGTGGGCCGTGTGCGGCGGGCTCGTCGTGCTGGCCGGCTGCTCGGCGGGCCCGGGCGGCTGCGACCCGGTCGCGGGCGAGGGGTCGACCACGACCACCGAGCCCGGGACCTCGACCACGACGACCGAGCCCGACGGCTCGACGACGACCACGACCGAGCCGGACGGCTCGACGACGACGACCCAGCCGGGCGGATCCACGACGACGTCGTCGACGGTGCCCGACGGGTCGACGACGACCACGACCCTGCCTGGCGGCACGGCGACGGTCGGGGTCGACACGCTCGAGGTCGAGGACTGCTTCAGCCCGGCCGACTCGGACACCTTCGTCGACCAGGTGCGGGTGATCGACTGCGACACGCCCCACACGATGGAGGTGTTCGCGCAGTACGAGGTCGACGACGACGGCGACCGGTACCCGGGCAGCTCCGAGCTGACCTGGGCCGCGCAGGACGAGTGCCGCGAGCGGTTCGAGGACTACGTCGGCGAGTCGTACTGGGACTCGCAGTTCGACCTGACGACCCTCACCCCGAGCTTCTCGACCTGGGACGTCGGTGACCGGACCGTCACGTGCCTGATCGTGGCGGGCGACGGCGGCAGCTTCGTCGGTTCGGCGAGGGCCGCCGACCGCTGAGCCGACCCGGCGCGCTAGCTGGGTCGGCAGAAGCCGGCGTCGCGCACGATCTGCAGGATCGCCTCGGCCTGCTCGAAGGTGGGCCGAGGTCGTCCACCGCCCGAGAACAGGTGCTGGACCCACTGCTCGAGCGTGTACTCGTCGTGGTGGGTCCCCGCTGGCGCGTCGCTGGCGACCAGCGCCTCGAGGTGGTCGACGTCGGTGGCGTGGTGGTGGCCCTCGTCGCGCAGCGCCCGGCACAGCTCGACCGACCACTCGACGATGCGCTCCGGTCGCACGCCGGGGTAGACGGCCTCGATCCCCTCGACCAGGAACGCCGCCTGTCGAGCGTTCGGACGTGGCGTCGTCGTCACCCTCGCCACGGTAGTGACGGTCGTGGCGCCCATGTCGGCCGCATCGCCCGGCGCTGCTCGCCCAGCGGCAACCCCGTCGACACCCCCCCCGGAACGCCCGGCGGGCAGCGTCGAGCCCGACGGCAGCAGCGGAACGACGTGAGGGTCCTGCGATGAGCCAGTCCCCCATCGAGTCACCGGTGTCCGCGCCGGCGCGCACTGCCGACCGCACGTCGGCGCCGACGAGCTGAGCGTCGCCTACCGGCGGGTGCTCGCGGAGCTCGTCGCACACGGGTCGGTCGAGCCGGCGCGATAGCGCTGTTCGTACCGCTCGACGGTCCGGATCAGGTCGAACTCGCGGGACGCCTGGCGGCACCTCGACCGTGAGGCGCCCACCGCGCGGATCGCGGCATGGGCGAGCGCCTGGGCGTCCATCCGATCCGCCGTGATCACGACGTCCGGGGGGAAGGGCCCGGATCCGTCCCCGCGGAGCGCGCCGTTGGCGAACGCCGCGACCGGCGTGCCGCACGCCAGCGACTCGGCGACGACGAGCCCGAACGGCTCGGGCCACAACGGCGTCACCAACGTCGCGCTCGCGCCGGCCATCTGGCGGGCGAGCTCGTCGGGTCGGAGGTGTCCGAGGTAGGTCGCTCCGCGTCCCAGCAGCGGCCGGACGGCATCGTCGAAGTACTGCTGGTCGTGCACGGGCCCGGCGATCCGCACGGGGACCTCGAGCAGCCGGGCCGCCTCGATGGCCAGGTGCGCGCCCTTCTCGGGCACGAGCCGTCCCGCCCAGAAGAGCCCGGCGCCCCGCCGTGCGCCCGGCCGGAACGTCGCCCGGTCCACGCCGTTGCCGATCACCGCGGGATCGACGTCGAAGCGCGAGGACCACTGCGCCGCGTTCGACCGGGACGGCGTGCTGATGCCGACACGGTCGCGCAGCTCGCAGAGCCGGGCGAAGTGGTCGAGCGGAGGCGTGTGCAGGGTGACCTCGACGTGCGCGACCGCGTCGACCAGGTCCAGCACCTCGATGCTCGGGGCGTTGAGGTGCAGGACCGTGGTGCGGTCCACACGGCGCTCGACCTCCCGTCGCAGCGCCTCGCCGTCCGCGATCAGGTCGTCCTCGTCATGGGGGACGTCCGCTCGGCGATCGTCCCGTGGCGCCGGCGGCCGCACGCCGGCGACCACCTCCACGTGGTGTCCTCTGGTCCGCAGCTCTCGCGCCAAGGTCCCGATGAACGCCTCGAGACCGCCGGCGTACGGCGGCGTCACCGGGAACCTCGCCGGACCCACCAGGACGACGTGGAGCGGTCCGCCCGTCACGATGCAGCGTCCGCTCGGTCCGCCACCTGCAGCACGCCGGCGTCGGGGTCCCACACCAGGAGTCCTGCGTCGTCGAGCTCTCGCAGCCATCCCGGCATCGGCCAGTCGCCCCAGCGTGCCCGGAACCGCCGCGCGTTGGCGACCAGCTGTGCCAGCCCTCCTTCGTCGAAGCGGCTCGGGGCGTGGTGCTGGTGGAACGTCGGTGGGGCGTCGATCCAGACGAGGGGCACCCCGCAGCGCTGCGCGCGTCGGGCGAAGTCGGTGTCCTCGGCGCCGTAGCCGACGTACGACTCGTCGAACCCTCCGGTGCGTCCGAACGCAGCGGCGCTGCAGCAGAACGCGAGCGACCAGAAGAGGTCCGTCTCGTCGGGTCCGGCCGGGCGATCCGGGACGGGGGCCGGTCGCGCGGCCGGTTCGCTGGACGAGCACCAGGACGCTCCGCCCACCTCGTCACCGGCATCGACGTGCCGTGTCCAGTCGGGCCGGAGGTAGCGGACCGGCGGCATCAGGAGCGCGTCCGGGTGCTCGTCGATCGCGTCGACCCATCGGGGTGGGGTCGCCGGGGTGACGACGCAGTCCACGTCGACGAAGCACAGGCGACCCGTCGACGCCCGGGTCGCGCCGAGGTTCCGCCCGGCCGCCAGTCGCAGCGCTCCGCCCGGAGCAGCAGGACAGGACACGTCCCGTCTCGCCGCGAACCGCACGCCCGCAGCGGTGGCCACCTCGTGCACCGCCCCGTCGCCGAGCAGGTCCACGAGCACCAGCTCGGTGCGCGGCGCGGACGGGTACCACGACACGAGCGCACGTTCGAGGTGGTCGTGCCGGCCCGCGGCGACGACGACGAGCGACAGGTCAGCCACGGGCGTGGACCTCGTCGATCAGGGCCGCGGCCCGCTGGGCGCCGCAGCGGTCGTAGATGTCCTTCCACCGGCCGACGTCGAGGGCGCCGACGTCGTCGAACAGGTCGGGCAGGTCCGACGGCACCGGCCAGCGGTCGAGCGCGAGCAGCACCCCCTCGTCCGCGAGCGCCCGGGCGCGCACGCGCTGCTCGTCGAACGGACGGTCCTCGGGCACGACCACGAGTCGGGAACTCGCGCTGGCGGCGTCGTGCACCGACGCCCAGCCGGCACCCGCGACGACCAGGTCCGCTGCGCAGAGGTGGTCGTAGGGGTCCTCGACCGACGCCCACGACGTGACGGACCCCGTGGACCAGCGGTCGCCCAGCCCCAGGATCGCGACCTCGACCTCGTCCGGAGGAGCAGCCCGCCAGGCCTCGACGGGGAAGCTGCTCCCGCCGGCACCGAGCAGGCACACGACGAGCCGCTGGTCCTCGGCGACGCCGAGCCGCTCGCGTGCACGTTCCCGGTCCGGCGGTCGCTGGTCGAACCGACTGAAGGCACCCGTGCACCGACGGGAGGGGATGTCCTCGATCCCGGGTTCCACCGCCTCGTGCTGCGGGACCCACACGACGTCCGCGCAGTCGTGGGCGAGGCGGTGCGCGGCGTCGT
>JAFAFZ010000262.1 GCA_023423215.1 Actinomycetes bacterium | reverse complement strand
GGTCACCGAGGCGGCCGACCGCCGCACGGACGGACGCGCCGACGTGCTCGTGCTCGGGCACGTCGCGACCGGCGACCCGTCGCGACCGACGGCCGGGGGGCTGGCCGTGCGCGACGGCAGGGTGCTGGCGCTCGGCTCCGTCGAGGAGCTCGACGGCCTGCGTGGTCCGGACACCGAGGTCGTCGACGCGGGCGACGGCGTCGTGATCCCCGGTCTGGTCGAACCCCACATGCACCTGTGGTCGACCGGGGTGTTCTTGGGCTGGCTCGACTGCTCGACCGACGCCAACCCTCGCATCGGGGACGTGGTCGACCGGTTGAAGGCTGCGGCGGCGGCCACGCCGACGGGCGGATGGATCTGCGGGCAGCTCTTCGACCCGAGCCGCCTGCCGGGTGAACCCGACCTGACCGCTGCGATCCTCGACCGGGTCAGCACCGACCACCCGATCGTCGTCACGAACGCCTCGATGCACTTCGCGTACGTGAACTCGAAGGTCTTCGAGATCGCCGGCATCACCGCCGAGACGCCCGACCCGCCGAGCGGGCGGTTCTACCGTGTCGACGGCCGACTCACCGGTGTGGTCGGTGAGCTGAACGGGATGATCGCCGTGCTGCGCCACGTGCCGCAGAAGTCACCCGAGCAGCTGGGCACGGACCTCCGCTCGATCATGGCGACGGCAGCGTCGAAGGGCGTGACCTCGATGCGCGAGGCCCTCACCGGGCAGCTCTTCGGTGCCGCCGAGGTGACGTTGCTCCAGCAGCTGAACTCGGCCGCTCGGCTGCCGACTCGCCTCTCGCTCGCGCAGACCGCCATGCTCGGCCACCAGGCGTGGGCCGATGCGGGCATCGTGCCGGGCTTCGGCGACGACATGGTCCGCTGCGACGCGTGGAAGCTCGTCGCGGACGGCTCGAACCAGGGTCGCTCCGCGTTCCTGCGCGGCAACTACCTCGGCCAGATGGGTGGCAGCGGTGCGGCCAACTTCTCGGTGGAGGAGCTGACGGAGCGCATCCGCGAGGGGCACGACGCAGGGTGGCAGGTGATGGTGCACGCCAACGGCGACGCCGCCCTCGACCTGGTGCTGACCGCGTACGAGGGTGCGCTCGCCGACGTCGCGCCGCGCGACCTGCGCCACCGCATCGAGCACGCCGCGGTCGGCCACCCCGAGCACTTCGCGCGCATGGCGGGCGTCGGCGTCTCGCCCAGCTTCCTCGTCAACCACGTCTACTACTGGGGTCGGGTGCTGCGCGACAACATCCTGGGGCCGGACCGGGCGTCGGGCCTGCACCGCGTGCGCACCGCGGTCGACCGGGGCCTGCGGGTCTCGCTCCACAGCGACTTCAACGTGACGCCGATCGACCCGCTGCTCGCCGCCCGCACCGCGGTCCTGCGACGCACGCTCGATGACGACACCGTCCTCGGCCCCGACGAGCGCGTCGACGCCGCCACGGCCCTGCGCGCGATCACCTCTGATGCCGCGTGGCAGATCCACGCCGACGACCGGGGCTCGCTCCGCGTCGGCAGCGTCGCCGACCTCGCCGTCGTGTCGGCCGACCCCTGGACCACCGATCCCGAGGCGTGGGGGGAGATCACGGTGCGCGAGACGCGCCTCGGTGGAACCGTCGCGTGGCAGGCCTGAACGACCGGTACGCCAGCGAGGCGAACACACCGTGGCGTGGCCCGAGCAGGTAGGCCACCAGGAACGCGCCGGTGAGCACCAGCACGATCGTGCCGCCGACCGGCAGGTCGTAGCTCCACGACAGGTACAGGCCGACGGTCGCCGAGCACGCCCCCACCAGGGGCGCGAGCAGCATCATGAACCCGAGGCGATCGGTGAGCATGCGTGCGGTGGCCGCCGGTGTGATGAGCAGCGCCAGCACGAGGATGTTGCCGACCGTCTGCAGCGAGATGACGACCGCGAGCGTGACGCACACGTAGAGGGCCAGGTCGAGCGCGAAGACGGCCAGCCCCATCGACCGGGCCATCTCGCGATCGAGCGAGACGGCGACGAACTGGCGGTGCAGCACGAACACGACGGCGAGGATCACCAGACCGGTGCCACCGACGACGAACAGGTCGCGGTCGGGGATGCCGGTGATCGAGCCGAAGAGGAACTGCTGGAGCGAGCCGGCGTAGCCGGGGGCCCGGGAGATGATGACGATGCCGAGCGCGAAGGCGGCGGCGAAGAACACCCCGATCACCGAGTCCTCCTTGAGGCGCCGCTGCTGTGAGAACGCAGCAACCAGGAGCGCGGTGACGACCCCGGCCACTGCGCCGCCCACCACGAGGCTGCTCTGGACCACGAAGGCCACGGCCAGACCGGGGAACACGGCGTGGGCGACGGCATCGCCGATGAAGGCCATGCCGCGCAGCACGACGTGGCAGCCGACGACGCCGCACACGATCGAGGCCATGACGGCGACGGCCAGGGCCTTGGGCAGGAACGCCAGGTCGGGGTGGAACAGGTCCGTGACGAACTGGGCGGGCGTCATCGGACGACCTCGAGCGCCCGCAGCAGGGGACTGCTCCCGCCCACGCCGAACGTGCACATCCACAGCTGCGGGTCGCGCAGGCGGTCCGGCGACCCGTCCGCCACGACCGTGCCGTCGAGGAGCACGAGGCGCGTGCAGGTGTGCAGCGCCCCCAGCAGGTCGTGGGTGGTCATCAGCACTGCGGTGCCCTCCCGTGCCAGCTGCGCGAACAGGTCGTCCAACAGCTCCTGGGTCGGCAAATCGAGGCCGGTGAAGGGCTCGTCGAGCAGGAGGAGCGGGGGCTCGAGCGCAAGGGCTCGTGCCACGAGCACCCGTTGGCGCTGCCCGCCGGAGAGCTCGCCCACGGGTCGGGACCGCAGCTCCCGTAGACCGACCCGGTCGAGGGCGTCGCCGACGCGTGCCCAGTCCCGGACCCCGGGGCGGCGACGCAGCCCGAGCGCGCCGGTGCGGCCCGTCAGGACGGCGAGCTCGACCGAGATCGGGAAGTCCCACGCGAACTCGTGGCGCTGGGGCACGTAGCCGATCCCCGCTCGACCGCGCCGAGCCGGCCGCAG
>JAFAFZ010000227.1 GCA_023423215.1 Actinomycetes bacterium | reverse complement strand
GTCGAGGTCGGCGGGCCCTCGTTCCGCTCGCCGCTGGTCGGGCGCGCCGCGGAGCTCGTGGCCCTCGATGCGGCGATGGCGTCGGCCGACGGCGGGCTCGGATCGATCGTCGTGCTCGAGGGCGAGTCCGGCATCGGCAAGTCGCGCCTGGCCGAGGAGGCCGCTCACCGGGCGGGGCGCGCCGGGTGGCGCACGGCGTGGAGCACGTGCATGGACGAGGTCGGCTCGCCGGCGCTGTGGCCGTGGCAGGACGCCGCGGCGGCGCTCGGGCTCGAGCCGCCGACGGTCGAGCCGGGCGATGATCCCGACGCCGAACGCTTCCAGCGCGTCCTGGCCGTGCTCTCGGCGCTGATCACCGCCTCGCGGGAGCGGCCGGCGCTGGTGGTGCTCGATGACCTGCAGTGGGCGGACGCCGCATCGCTCCAGGCGCTCGCGGTGCTCGCCAGCCGCCTGCACGGCGCACGCCTGGTGGTCGTGGTGACGGTGCGGCGGCCCGACGTGAACGAGCACGCCGCCGTCGACGACCTGCTCGCCGACCTGAGCCGCCAGCGCAACGTGCACCGCCTGCGCCTGTCCGGGCTCGACCACGCCGAGGTCGGCCAGCTCGTCGACGACCTCTCGGGCGCTCCGGTGCACCTGGCGCTGGTCGACGCGGTCAACGCGCGCACCGGCGGCAACCCCTTCTTCGTCTCCGAGCTCGTGCGGCTGCTCTCCGCCGAGCAGGCGCTCGACGCAGCACCGTCGGACGCCGTGATCGACGGCGTTCCCGAGAGCGTGCGAGAGGTCGTCGAACGCCGTCTCGGCCGCCTCCCCGACGACACCGTCACGCTGCTCCGGCTGTCCGCGATCGCAGGTCCCTCGATCGAGCTCGACGTGCTCGAGCAGGCCACCGGGCTCGGTGCCGAGCGCGTCATCACGCTGATGGAGGCGGCGGTCATGACCGGCATGCTGCGGGAGCTGGAGGACCGCATCGGCTGGCAGTTCACGCACGCCCTGGTGCGCGACGCGGTGAGCGCCACGCTCGGGCGGGCGCAGCGCGCCCGACTGCACGGCACGGTCGCCGACGCGATCGAGCACGTGCACCGCCACGACCTGTCGACCCACCTCGAGGAGCTGGCGCACCACAGCGTCGAGGCCGCGGTGCTCGGGCGCTCGGACGCCGCCATCCGCTGGAGCACCGACGCCGCGCTCGACGCCCGGGCGAAGGGGCGCTTCGACCGCGCCGCCCGTCTGTGGCTCGGCGCGCTGCGGGTGCTCGAGAGCGCCTCGGCGGACCCCGTGCAGCGCTTCGACCTGAGCCTGAAGCTGGCGCAGGACCAGCGTGCTTCGGGCGACACCCTCGGGTTCGGCGCGACCCTGACCGGCGCGATCGCGTTGGCGTCCGAGCTGCGCGACCGCCGCCGCATGGCGCTCGCGGCCGCCGAGCTCGGCTGGGTCAACCTGTGGAACGCACGGCCGTACGGCTCGATCGACCCGACCGCGTGCGTCGAGATCGAGCAGCTCGCCGGGGACGAGCTGGACCCGGCGCTCGCCGCGCGGCTCCTCGGCGCGGTCGCGGTCGAGCTCTACTACGGGGTGGAGACCCGCCCGCACGGCGAGGAGCTCGCGTTGCGTGCGGTGGAGCTGGCCCGCGAGGTCGGCGATCCGGCGCTGCTGGGCCGCACGTTGAACAACTACGTGCTCGCCGCGTGGGAGCCGGCACGCGACGAGCGGCGGCTCGCCGCGACCGAGGAGTCGCTGGCGCTGGTCGGTCGCGGCCTGCCTGCGCAGACCGAGGCGGTCGCCCGCCTGCACCGCGCCGCCCTGCTGCTGCGTCGGGGCGACCTGGCCGCGGTCGAGGCGGACCTGGCACGGTGCCGCGTGCTCGTCGCCGAGCTGTCGATGCCCGAGATCACCGCGCAGCTGATGTACGCCGAGTGCGGCCTCGGCCTGCTACGAGGGCAGTGGTCCTACGCCGAGTGGCTCGCGGACGAGGCCTACGAGATCCACTCCCGCACCCAGGTGTGGGGAGCGGACTGGTGCCGGCTCGTCCAGCACATCTGCATCGCCGACGCCCGCGGGACGCTCGGCGAGATCGTCGACGAGGCGGTGCGCCTGGCCGAGGACCCGTCCCTGGCGCCGGGTCGATCGACCGCGGTGCTGGCCCTCGCCCGGCTGGGTGAGGTCGACGAGGCCCGTCGCCTGGCCGCCCGGTGGGACTGGCGCGACGAACCCGTCGACTGGAGCTGGGACCACCGGATCCCGGACTGGGCCGAGGCGGCAGCGCTGACCGGCTCGTCGGACGTCGACACCTTCTACGACCTGCTGCTGCCGCACGCGGACGAGCTGCGGGTGTCGGGCACGATCGTCGTGAGCCGCGGGTCGATGCACGGCGTGCTGGCCCGACTGGCGGTCGCGAAGGGCGACCTGGTCGCGGCGCGGCGTCACCGGGACGAGTCGGTGCGCGTGAACCGCGCCGTCGACGCCGCGTGGTGGGCCGAGCGGGACCTGGCCGAGCTCGGCGCGCTCTGAGCCCCAGCGCCCCTCCAGTCGCGCACCAGTCGCCGCGCCAGCCGTCCACCACCGGACCGCCAGGCGGCGGGCGCAGGGTGACACCATGAACAGCCACACGAACACCCCCATCCACCCCACGGCACGGCGCGGCGCTCGCCTCGCTCGCGTCGGACTCGCCACCCTCGCCGTCGGCGTGCTCGGGCTGAGCGCCTGCGGCTCCGACGACGAGGCCGCCGACACCACGACGACCGAGGCCGACGCGAGCACGACGACGCACGACGACAGCGCCGACCACGACAGCCACGATGCACCGCCCACCGTCTCGATCGGACTCGTGGACTACTCGTTCGAGGACGTCCCGGACCGCATCCCCGCCGGGACCCCGCTCTCGATCTCGAACGCGTCGACCACGGAGGTGCACGAGCTCGTCGCGGTGCGCCTGCCCGACGACGAGACCCGCACCGCCGAGCAGCTCGTCGCGCTGCCGCCCGCCGAGCTGGGTGCGCTGATCGGCGCCGAGCCCGCCGCGGTGCTCATCGCGCCGCCGGGTGAGGACGGGTTCCCCGTCGTCGGCGACGGCACCCTGTCCGAGCCCGGTCGCTACCTGCTGCTGTGCAGCATCCCCCTGGGCGCGGACCCGGCCGAGTACCTGGCCGCTGCGCAGACCAGCGCCGGTCCGCCCCAGGTCCCGGGCGGCCCGCCGCACTTCACCGCCGGCATGTACGCAGAGGTCGAGGTCGAGTGACCTGAGACGTCGCCGTCACCGTCGCTCACCGTCGAACCAGGGCGGATCGGGTCGTCCAGCGACCAGATCCGCCCTGGTTCGGTCGTGCGCGGTCGAGGCGACGGCGGGATCGTCGCGAGCCGAGGGCCTCGGAGGTCAGTTGCCGCCGGTCGAGACGCCGCAGGTCTCCTGGGCGAAGGCATCCAGGGTCACCGCGGCTCCTGCGGCCTCGGTCATCCCGGGCACGTCGAGGAGCTTCGTGCCGAAGTCCATGAGGTCGGTCGAGCTCGCGGCGAGCTCGGCCGCGGGGGCCGTGACGGCTCGGAGCTGCGTGAGCTCGTCCGAGAGCTCGGAGCCGGTCGCGATGGCCTCGTCGTAGGCGTCGAGCACCGTCTGGGTCTGCTCGACGTAGAACTCCTGGGTCGCCGGCCAGTCGCCGCTGGCGACGATCTCCGTCGACTGCGCGTCGAACTCGCTGAGCGCCTCGAGCGCGGCGCAGATCGCGACCGCATCGTCCGCCGACACGTCGGCACCGGCCTCACCTGCGGTGTCCGACCCGGCGTCCTCTGCCTCCTCCTCGGTCGTGCCGTCGTCCGCGGTGGCCTCGGTGGTCGAGGAGGACGAGGAGGACGAGGCGTCCTCGGACCCGTCCTCCGACGAGCTGCACCCGGCGACGGCCAGGGCGAGCGCGAGCGGGACGAGCAGGGCGAGGGAGCGGGTGCGGAACATCGGCACAGGGTACGGGCCGCCGTGACCCTCGCCTGCCGGCGGCACGACCTGGGCCGCCGTGATCTGCAGCGCGGTCGGCGCGGACCGGAACGCGCAGACGTCCTACGCTCCCCGCGTGGCCTTCGAACACCTGCTGGCGCCCGGCACGATCGGCACCCTGGAGCTGCGGAACCGGTTGGCGATGTGCCCGATGGGCGTCAACCTGGCCGGCCAGGACGCCGTCGCGTGGTTCGGTGCACGAGCACGCGGCGGCGTCGGCCTGGTGATCGTCGGGTCGGTCTCCATCGGGCACCCGGTGGGCTCCTTCGACCCCCGTCAGATCAGCTGCTCGACCGACGACGACCTTCCGTCCCTGCGGGCGATCACCGAGGAGGTGCACCGCCACGGCGCTGCGATCGCGGCCCAGCTGGTGCACGGCGGCTCCCAGGCGATGCTCGACGTCGCCGAAGGTCGCCCGCTGCTGGTGCCCTCACGCAAGCGACCCCCGACGCCGGACGAGCTGTCGACGATGCTCACCCCGGACGAGCTGACCCGGTCGATGGCGCCGTTCACCACGCCGACGGCGCGCATGGCGGCCCAGGAGGCGACCGAGGAGGACCTCGCCGCGGTGGTGGCGTCCTTCGCTCGGGCGGCCCGTCGCGCGGTCGAGTCGGGCTTCGACGGCATCGAGCTGCACGCCGGCCACGGCTACCTGCTGCACTCCTTCCTGTCACCGTCCAGCAACCGCCGCACCGACCGCTACGGAGGTGACGCCGCAGGCCGCGCCACGCTCCTGGTCGAGGTGGTCCGCGCGGTGCGCCAGGCCGTCCCCGAGGGCTTCCCCGTCTGGGCCCGCATCGGCGCCGAGGAGCACCACCGCGAGCCCGGCCAGCACCTCGAGGACGCGCTCGTCGCCATGCAGCTCGGGCTCGACGCCGGACTGGTCGCCCTCCACGTCACCAGCTACGCCGAGCCGATGGTGGCCACCGGCATCACCGACGGCCACACGCCCCACGTCCCCGGTGCGCTGCTGCCGCTCGCCGCCGCGGTGCGCGGCGCGCTCAAGGTGCCCGTCATCGCAATGGGTCGCCTCACCCCCGAGCTCGCGGACCGCGCGCTGGCCGACGGCACCGCGGACGTGATCGCGATGGGCCGCCCGCTCATCGCCGATCCCGACCTGGCCAACAAGCTCGCCGCCGGCCGTCGTGATCGCGTGCGGCCCTGCGCCTACCAGTACCGCTGCATCAGCTCGATCTTCACGAACGAGGCCGTGCGCTGCGCGGTCAACCCCGACGCCGGCCTCGAGGCGCAGCTCGAGGCCACCTCTGCCCCGTCGGCGACCCCGCGCACCGTGCTCGTCGCGGGCGGCGGACCGGCCGGCCTCGAGGTCGCCCGCCGACTCGCCGAGCGGGGC
>JAFAFZ010000191.1 GCA_023423215.1 Actinomycetes bacterium | reverse complement strand
GCGGCCTAGGTGGGGGGCGGGGCGGCGCCCCGGCGCGGGCACGACGCGGTGGTCGATCACGACGACTCGCAGGTCCTCGCCCTGGCACCGCTGCTCGATGAGCACGTCGCGGCAGACGCTGCGTGCGTGGTGCACCGCGCGGTCCAGCGCCTCGGCGTCGCGCACCCCGACGGTGATGCCCTCGCCCTGCTCGCCGCGGGCGGGCTTCACGACCACCTCGCCCAGCTCGTCGAGCAGGAGCAGGTCCCGGTCGTCGCCGTGCGCGGCGCCGCCCGGCGCGACCTGGAGGCCCGCCTGCTCGAGGACCCGGCGGGTGACCCGCTTGTCGTCGCAGCGGCTCATCGCCACGGCGGAGGTCAGCTCCGAGAGCGACTCGCGGGTGACCAGGCTGCGACCGCCGTGGGTCATGCGCAGCTCACCCCACTCGGGGTCGAGCACCTCGACCTCGATCCCGCGGCGCAGGCCCTCGTCCGCGATCAGGCGGGCGTAGGGGTTCAGCTGGTCCAGGCCCGGCACGGCGCCGGGCACGAAGAGCGGCTCGTTGATCGGGTTCTTGCGCTTGATGCAGTAGATCGGCACCCGGCGGAAGCCGAGCTTGTCGTAGAGCGCGATGGCGGGCGCGTTGTCGTGCATGACCGACAGGTCGAGCCAGCGGCGACCGAGGGACTGGTAGCGCTCGACCAGCGTCCGGGTCAGCGCCTCGCCGATGCCGGGGCGCGAGGACTGCGGGTCGACCGCCAGGCACCACAGGCTGGAGCCGCCCTCCGGATCGGCGAAGGCCTCGACGTGGTCGACCCCCATCACGGTGCCGACGACGGCGCCGGTCGCAGTGTCCTCGGCGACGAGGTAGCTGAAGGTCGCGGTGCGCTGGTTGTCCCAGATGCGCTCGGCCGGCGCGGTCACCATGCCGCAGCTGCGGTACAGGCGGTTCACCGCCTCGGCGTCGCTCGGCTCGAGCAGGGCCCGCACCCGGATGCCCCGGTTGCGGCGGCGGGTCGGCCGGTAGTGGTGCATGTGCACGCGGAAGGTGTGGGACGGGTCGAGGAACAGCTCGTGGGGCGCCTGCCCCACCACGACGTGCGGCTCGGCGGCGTACAGGCAGATGTCGCGGCTGCCGGGTGCCTCGGCGCGCAGCGCGGTGGCGACGGAGGAGGCGTCCGGGAAGGTCTGGCCGAAGACGAGCCGACCCCAGCCGCAGTCCAGGGTGACGGCCTCGTCACGGCGTTCGGCCAGCGCGCTCGGCAGGTCGCCGAACCCGGTGCGCGCCAGGCCGTCGATGGCCTGGGCGGCGTTGTCCTCGACCGCGCGGGGCAGGGTCGGTCCGGAGCGTCGATCGATCATCCGACGTGCTCCTGCAGCCAGAGCTCGAGCAGGGCGACCTGCCACAGCGGGTTGCCCTTCAACGGCGTCAGCGAGCCGTTCGGGTCGTCCAGCATCGCCTCGACGGCCTCGGTCCGGAACAGCTGACGCTCCTTGGCGCGAGGAGAGCGCAGCGTGTCGGTCACCAGCTCGAGCACGGGGCCCTCGAGGTGGCTCAGCGCCGGCACGGGGAAGTAGCCCTTGGGCCGGTCGATTACCTCGGCCGGCAGCACCCGGCGGGCGGCCTCCTTCAGGACGCCCTTGCCGCCCTGGGCGAGCTTCAGCTCGGCGGGGCAGGCGGCGGCCAGCTCGACGAGCTCGTGGTCGAGGAAGGGGACGCGGGCCTCGAGGCCGTGCGCCATCGTCATGTTGTCGACGCGCTTCACGGGGTCGTCGACGAGCATCACCTGCTGGTCCAACCGCAGAGCGCGGTCGATCGGCGACGACGCGCCCGGCCGGGCGAAGTGCTCGGCCACGAAGGCGTGGCTCTCGTCGCGGTCGGGCAGGTGCTCGGCCTCGACCAGCTGCGCCATGGACTCGTGCGATCGGTCGAAGAACACCCGGGCGTAGTCGTCGACGCCGTCACCCGTGACGTCCAGCAACGGCGGGTACCAGCGGTAGCCGGCGAACACCTCGTCGGCGCCCTGTCCGGACTGCACGACCTTGACGTGCTGCGAGACGGCCTGGCTCAGCAGGTGGAACGCCACCACGTCGTGGCTCACCATCGGCTCGCTCATGGCGCGGATCGCCTGGTCCAGCGCGGCGGGGAGGTCGTGGCTGGGGATGCGCAGCTGGTGGTGGTCGGTGTCGAAGGTGCGCGCGACCAGGCCGGACCAGCGGAACTCGTCGCCCACGATCTCGCCGTGGGACTCGAAGCCGATGCTGAAGGTCTGCAGCCCGCGCTGGCCGCCCTGGGCCAGCAGGGCGGTGATGAGGCTCGAGTCGAGGCCACCCGAGAGCAGCACGCCGACGGGCACGTCCGCGACCTGGCGTCGCTCCACCGCGGTGCGCAGCGAGGCGAGCACCGCCTCGCTCCACTCGTCCGCGTCCATCTCCCGGGCCGGTGCGGCGTCGAAGTCCACGTCCCACCAGCGTCGCTCGGTGCGTCGGCCGTCGGCCCGGACGCGCAGCAACGTCGCCGGCGGCACCCGTCGCACCTCCGAGAGGATGGTGCGCGGTGCCGGGACGACCGAGTGGAAGGTCAGGTAGTGGTGCAGCGCGACCCGGTCGATCTCGTCCGAGACGCCACCACCCGCCAGCAGCGCGGGCAGCGTCGAGGCGAACCGCAGACGACCGCCGCGCTCGTGCAGGTAGAGCGGCTTGATGCCGAGTCGGTCGCGTGCGATGACGACCTCGTCCGCGTCGCGGTCCACCAGGACGAACGCGAACATGCCCATCAGGCGGGGCAGGAGGTCCTCACCCCAGGCGTGCCAGCCCTTCAGCAGCACCTCGGTGTCGCCCGTGGAGAAGAACGTGTAGCCCAGGCCGGACAGCTCGGCGCGCAGCGCCTCGTAGTTGTAGATGCAGCCGTTGAAGGCGATCGTCAGGCCGAGCTGCGGGTCGACCATCGGCTGCGCCGCGTGGTCGCTCAGGTCGATGACCTTGAGGCGGCGGTGGCCGAGGGCGACGCGGCCGTGGCTCCAGATCCCGCTGCCGTCGGGTCCTCGGGCGGCCATCGAGGCGGTCATGCGGGTGACTGCGTCGACGTCGGGGGCATGTCCGGGCGCGGCGATCTCGCCGGCGAGTCCGCACATGGAGCATCACATCCTCTGTCTCGGGGCAGTCGGCTCCTACCCAGCGAGCCCTGCGCCAAACCGTGACGGAGGTCGCCCGTCAGCCGCCTTCGACCGTCCCGCCCTCGACCGTGCGGATCGCCTCCGCGAGCGCCCCGCCGGCAGAGGGGGCGGCGACGTGCACGCCGTCGGGGACCTCGACGTGCAGCTCGTCGAGCTCCTGGATCCGGAGGGTGCCGGCGCGCAGCTCCAGGTCGGTGACGTGGCCACCGATGCGGCGGTCGTCGCTGACGAAGTGCACGTGCACCCCCGCGACCTCGAGCCCCTGGAGCTCGCCCGGGAACCGGAAGCCGACCAGGCTCCCGGCGAGGTCGTGCGCCTCCCAGGTGGTCTGGCGGGTGACGACGTCGGCCAGCGGCGGGTACGGCGGCGACTGGCGGGGCACGCTGCGCAGCGCGACCCGCTCGACGTCGCCGTCGACCCGGAGCGCCTGCACGAGGCCAGGCGTCGAGTGCGCCGCCAGCAGCTCCTGCAGCGCCTCCCAGCCGAGACCCTCGGACAGCTGCAGCGTGGTCGTCGGGCGGAACCGGCAGATGACCGCGAACGGCGTGCGGGCGTCGGGCGGGATGGGGTGCACCGTGCCGTCCGCGCGCACCTGGAGGAACTCGCCGTCGATGGCCAGCATCTCGCCGTCGAGCTGCTGCACGGTGCCCAGGCCGTGGTCACCGTGGCGGGCGAGCTCGGCGAAGGTCACGTCGCCCTCGTACGCGCCGTGGAGCAGCGCGTCGATCGACGAGGTCTGCTCGACAAGGCCGAGCGACCCGAGCCGCTCGTCGTGGAACCCGGCGGCGTCCAGGCGGCGCACGGCGACGCCCGAGGCGTGCGCGGCGTGCACCAGCTGGTGGTCGGCGAGCGAGAGCAGGCCGTGGGCGGCCGTGCCGTCGTGGAGCGCGCGGTGGTGGTGCGCCGTCACGATGCCCGCCGGTGGACCGACACGGCGTAGTCGCCGGCAGGATCGAACGGGTCGTGGTGCCAGGTCGACCAGCGCTCGACCAGCTCGAGGCCAGCGTCCGCGCAGTGCCGGTCGTAGTCGTCGAGCGAGTAGCCCCGTCCGAGCTGGAACCCGGCGACCAGGCGGCCCGTGGGCGCCAGGTGGCGGGCGCACCCGGCGACGAGG
>JAFAFZ010000037.1 GCA_023423215.1 Actinomycetes bacterium | reverse complement strand
CCCGCCCGCCGCACCAGCCTTCTCGGAACGTTCCGTTCGCGAATCGGTCCCTTCGTTCCGAGAAGGCTCGGAGCTCCGACTTCTCGGAACGTTCGGTTCGCCAAACGGTCCATCCGTTCCGAGTTCCGCAGCGGACCGCCCCACATCAGGCTTCTCGGAACGATCCGTTCACCGAACGGTCGATCCGTTCCGAGTTCGGCGCCGGGCGACGGGTGGGCTCAGGACTGGCGCAGGCGGGCCTTGATCTCGTCGAGGATCGGCACCGGTCCCGGGTCGAGTCCCTCGATCGCTGCCATGTGCAGCGTGACCAGGTCACCGAAGAGGATCAGGTCGAAGAGCTGCGACAGGCGGGTGTCGCCCTTGGCCTCGACCGAGTGCACGCCGGCGACGATCTCCTCGCAGATCTCGGCGACCAGCTCGAAGCGCCGGGCGACCTGCCGGTGCTCGTAGGCGTGGCGCAGCAGCACCAGCGAGAAGACCTGACGGGTGACGTCACCGTGCTGGCCCCAGCCGCAGATCTCGTTGTGGGTCAGCTCGGGGATGCGGTTCGCGAAGGCGGCGACCTTCGGGTTCTCGTTGAACTGGCCCTTCCAGCGCCACGCGGCGGCCTCGCCCAGCGCGCCGCCGCCGTAGACGATCGGCAGCGTGCGACCGATGCGCTCGGCCAACACCCTGGCCGGGTTGCGGTCCGCGCCGAGCTCGTCGCGACGGCGGGACAGGTGGGCGATCATGGCGTCGACCTCGGCGGCGGCGCCGTCGAGCAGGCCGAGCTGCTCGAGCACCAGCAGCAGCGGCACCGACATCGCCCCGATCGCGGCGCGGGGCATCGGGATGCCCGGGTCCAGCGGGACGACCGGCGCGCCCCACTCGTCCGCGATGCGCGCCAGGTGACCGCCGGCGCTGAACGCCACGAGCCGGGCGCCGGCGCCCCCGGCGTGGTGCACCGCGTCGATGGTCTCCTCGGTGTGGCCCGAGAACGACACGGCGAGCACGAGCGTGTCCGGTCCGACGAACTCGGGGCACTCGTACTGCTTCGACACCGTGATCGGGACGGGGCACCGGTCGAGCGCGACCGAGGCCAGGACGTCCCCGGCGATGCCGCTGCCGCCCATGCCCAGCACGACGACCGACGAGATGCCCTCGGCCGGCGGCAGTCCCTCGACCCGCTGCGTGGCGTCGCGGGCCGTGGCGCACTGCTCCGGCAGCGCGTACGCGGCGTCGAACATCCCGAGCGAATCGATCATGGTGGCGCCCGCCGGAGCGGTCAGGCCTCGAAGGTCGGGCGGATGCCCTCGGCCTCGGCCTTGGCGGTCAGCCGCGCGGCCTCGGCGTCGTCGAGGTTCGTGGACTCGTCGATCAGCATCACGGGGATGCCGTCACGCACCGGATAGGTGCGCGAGAGCCGGGGGTTGAACAGCACCTGCTCGTCCGCGAAGTACAGCAGCGGACCCTTGTCCTGCGGGCAGGCGAGGATCTCGAGCAGGCGGGGGTCGAGCGGTTCTGCGGTCGTCATCGGACTCCTCGGTGGGGACGTGTCGGTCGGCGTGGCCGCTCGCGCGGGCACCGACGTGTCGGGAACATCATGGCCGACGGCTGGTGGTCGACCCGACTTCGGACGGGCTCAGCCCGCCATGACCGCCTGCACCTCGGCGACCCGGGCGGCGCACGCGGCGTCGTCGGCGGCCTCGAGGTTCAGGCGCAGCAGCGGCTCGGTGTTCGAGGCCCGGAGGTTGAACCACCAGTCCCCCAGGTCGACGGTCAACCCGTCCAGCCGGTCCTGGTCGGCGTCGGCGTAGTGCGCTGCGACCCGCTCGATGACGGCCGAGGTGTCGTCGACACGGGTGTTGATCTCGCCCGAGTCGCCGTAGCGCTCGAACGGGGCGCGCAGCTCGGACAGCGGGACGCCGGCGACGCTGAGCTGCTCGAGCACGACGAGCGCGGCGATGATGCCGGAGTCCGCCCGGTAGTTGTCGCGGAAGTAGTAGTGAGCAGAGTGCTCGCCACCGAAGACGGCACCGGTCGACGCCATGACCTCCTTGATGAAGGAGTGGCCGACACGGGTGCGCACGGGGGTGCCGCCGTGCTCGCGCACGACCTCGGGCACCGTCTTCGAGCAGATCAGGTTGTGGATCACCGTCTCGCCCGACTGCTTCTCGAGGATGCCGGCGGCGATGATCGCGGTCGTGGTCGAGCCGGACAGGCCGACGCCCTGCTCGTCGACCAGGAAGACGCGGTCCGCGTCGCCGTCGAAGGCGAGGCCGACGTCCGCGCCGACCTCGAGCACCCGGGCCCGCAGGTCGGCCTGGTTCTCGGGCTGGATGGGGTCGGCCGGGTGGTTCGGGAAGGTGCCGTCCAGCTCGCCGTACATGACCTCCAGGTCGAAGGGCAGCGCGTCGAACACGGCGGGCACGATCAGGCCGCCCATGCCGTTGGCGGTGTCGGCGACGATCTTGAGCGGGCGCAGCGCACCGACGTCGACGAACGAGCGCACGTGGTCGGCGAAGGCGGCGAGCAGGTCCTGGCTCGACACCGTCCCGGTGGTGCTCGACGGCGTGACCTCGCCGCGCAGGGCCGCTTCGGCCACGGCGCGGATGGTGCCCAGGCCGGAGTCCTCGCCGACGGGACGGGCGCCGGACTGGCAGAACTTGATGCCGTTGTACTGCGCCGGGTTGTGCGAGGCGGTGAACATGGCGCCGGGTGCGTCGAGCGACCCCGCGGCGAAGTAGAGGAGGTCGGTCGAGGCGAGACCCAGGTCGACGACGTCGAGCCCCTGCGAGCAGACGCCCTCGGCGAAGGCGGCGACCATCTCGACCCCCGAGGGGCGCATGTCCCGGGCGACGAGCACCCGTGTGGCGGCCCCCTCGGACGAGGAGACGACGAACTGGCCGAACCCGACGCCGATGGCGCGGGCGATCTCGGCGTCGAACTGCTCGGGCACCACCCCGCGCACGTCGTAGGCCTTGAAGATGGCGTCGAGGTCGCTCACGGGGCTGCACCCTAGTGGTGCCGCCGTCGGGTCGGAGACCTGCGGGGAGGCCCTCAGGCGCCGTCGACGCGGGGCGGCAGCTCGGCCGGCGCGGCCTCGTAGTAGCCGAGCCTCGCCCAACGTCGGATGCGGAACAGGTCCCGGACGAGGCGGGCGGCGTCGCGTGCGACGTTGACCGTCGAACGAGAGGAGTTCACGACCTCGACGGGGACCTCGGCCAGGGTCAGCCGGTAGCGCTCGACGAGCGCGAACACCTCGACGTCGAAGGCGAACCCGTCGATGCGGGCGTGCCCGAACACCAGCCGGGCGACGTCCGAGCGCATGGCCTTCAGCCCGCACTGCGTGTCGCGGTAGCGCCCGAGCAGGGCGATGCTGGTGAGCACGTTGATGACGCGGCCGCCGACCTCTCGCAGGCGGCCGGCGCGCACGACGGTGCGGGTGTCGACGTGCTGGCGGCTGCCGACCACGACGTCCCACCCCTGCTCGATGCCGTCGAGCAGCAGCAGGATCTGCTCGGGCGCGTAGGCCAGGTCCGCGTCGGTGAACGCGACGGCCCGACCAGTCGCGGCCAACATGCCGGCGCGCACCGCGGCGCCCTTGCCCTGGTTCGGGTGCTGGCGCACCACGGCATCGGCGCCGGCACGCTCCGCCTCGCCGGCCGTGTCGTCGTCCGAGCCGTCGTCGACCACGACGACCTCGAGCCCGCCGTCCGCCGCGACCGACGCCAGCGCGGTGCGGATCTCGGCGATCGACGCGGCGATGCGGTCCTCCTCGCGGTAGGCGGGGACGACCACGCTCAGGCGCACCGCCCCGGGGGCCGCGGGACGGACTGCCGGCTCGTGCTGGTCCTCGCGCACGGCCTGGAACATCGCGTCGCGGTAGTTCACCAGTCGGACGAGGAACGCCAGCAGCAGGGCGGGGGCCTTGATGACGAGCAGCGCGCCCCACCACTCGGGACGTAGCAGGGCGTAGAGGACCGTGATCGTGACGACGTCGACGGCCAGGGACACGACGGCGGTGCGCAGGTACGGGCCGAGCCGCCGGTACCAGCGCCGGGAGGGGTCGTCCGGGAAGGTCACCACGCCGTGCAGCACCCACGACACTGCGGTCGCCGCCGCAACCGCGGCCGTGTCGGCCAGCCAGACGGCCAGGCCGACGCGCTCGCGCAGGACCAGCAGCAGCACCACGTCGACGACGGTCGCGAAGGTGCCGACGAGCGCGAAGCGCCGCAGCAGGTTCACGGACGGATCGTCCCGTGTCTCGGCTTGGATGGGCTCCTCCTCACGGCGCCATCCGAGCCGAGCGGCGCGGACGACCGCAAGCGGAACGGGCCCCGATCGTCAGCCGGGTGGGACCACCGGCTGGTGCCCGTCGGGGTCGGGTGCGTCGCTGGCACCGCCGCCCGCACCTCCGTCGCCATCCGGCACCGGCTCGTCCGTCACCAGATCGTCCCGCACCTGCCCGTCCGGCGCCGTGTCGCCGACCGCGCCCGGCGGTGGCGGCGGCGTGACGGCGTGCGGGTCGTCCACGACGAGCCCATCGCTCCCTGCCGCTCCCCCGACGGCCGCGGCGTCCGGACGACGGCGCAGGTCCAGGAGGTACAGCCCGACGACACCGACCAGACCGAGCAGCGTGGCGAACCAGCCGAGCAGGTCGTAGCGGCTGTAGCCGAAGCTCAGCTCGACGTGCTCGTCGGTCGGCACGACGACCATGAAGTTGGGCGTCACGCGGTACGGGCCCTCGGCGCCGCTCACCTTCCAGTTCGGGAAGTACGACACCTTCACGAGGACCGGCTCGCCGATCTGGTCGACGTCGAACGAGATCGAGTCCGACGTCATCTCGACGTTCGAGACGGCGACCGGCGGGTTCTCGCTGCGGTGGCTCTGGGCGTTGGCCGCGGTGTCCCTCGTCCATCCGTCGGGACCCGACGTCGCCAGGTACACGCCCCACTGGTTCGGGTCGGTGAACCAGAGCGTCGCCGGACCCGGCGACTTCGAGCCCTGGACCCCGGCGGCGGCCTGCGCCTCGGTCGGGGGCAGGCGGTCCTTCGCGTACACCCAGCCGTCGATGTGGTCGTCCGCGTCCGAGAGCACGACGGGGTCGTGCTCGAGCGGCACCACCACGTCCGCGTCCGCGACCTCGAACACGCCCCAGGTGTTGCTGATCGGGGTGCCGTTCGCGTCGGGGAACGTGAAGGTCTGGTAGGCGACCTCGGTGAGCCGGGGGTCGGTGCGTGCCGCGTCGATCGCCTGGGTCGAGGTGGCCATGTAGTACTTCACGCCCATCATCTGCAGGTGCGAGACGCCCTTGTCGATGTTGAAGCTCTCGTAGGGCATCTCGCGCTGGGCGCGTGACGGCCCCGCCGACAGCTCGGACTGCGTGAGGAAGTGGAAGGGCGTGGTCGACGAGGCCTCGAAGTAGAGGCCCTCCATCGATCCGATGCAGCCGTCCGTGAAGTACGGCAGCAGCATGAGCGCCATGGTCGTGCCGTAGCGGTTCAGGTCGCCCTCGTACTCCCAGAAGGCGCGACCGCAGCCGTGCTCCTCGCCGACGCCCTCCATCATCGACATGACGCCCGAGTACTCGGCGTAGGCCGGCTTGCCCTCGAGGCCGCTGTAGTTCCACGCCGCCCAGTCGTTCACGATGACGGGTTGGAAGGCGAACGGACCCCAGGCGTACACGTTGGATCCCGGCTTGTCCGGGTCGGGCACCAGGGTGCCGCCCGGCAGGAGCTTCATGCCGCCGAGCATCACCGCGAACACGACGAGGGCGGCCACGACGCCGCCGACCGCGCTGACGACGCCGGGCTCCTCGCGCCAGCGCCACAGGTCCTGGAGCGCGATCGCGATGGACCGGACGATGAGCGCGATCGCCAGGCCCGCCAGCAGGTACAGCGCCAGGTAGTAGAAGGGCAGGAGTCGGGCGTTCCAGAGCCGGTACTGGGGGAAGTAGCGGAACGTCCACGCCAGGACCACCACGACCATCGCCAGGAACCAGCCGAAGCGCACCCGGTGGATGAGCGACAGCAGGATGCCCAGGCCGGCGAGCGCGAAGACGATGTTCCGATAGGGCATGCCACCGGAGTCGAGCGACGGCACGGCGAGCAGGTAGTCGTAGTACGTCGTGTACTTCTCCCACCCCATGTCGTTCATGTAGGTGCTGTTGCCGAGGAACGGCAGCGCCCAGAAGCCGGTGAGCAGACCGCCGACCGGCACGATCCAGCAGAGCCACCGCACCAGGCGGGAGTCGACGCCGGCGAGCAGCCAGAGCACCAGCCACAGGGTGGCGAGCGCCACGGTCCAGCCGTCGCGTCGCACCAGCACCGCGACGACGGCGACCGCCGAGACGCCGAGCGCCAGGAACGGGCCGGCGACCTGGAGCAGACGCTGCACGCGGTCGCGCGCCGGCGCGAGCCGCGGTGCCACGGGCGCGGCGGTCGGGTCGAACTCGAACCGACCACGAGTCCACGGGAGGAAGCGCGGCTGGGCGCCGGTGAGCAGCGCGACGGCGATGGCCGTCCCGAGGGCCGGGAACCACCACTGGGACGGGAACCAGACGTCGGCCCCGGGCAGCGACCGCAGGGAGCGCAGGCCGAACACGTCCGCGTCCGACACGAGCGTCAGCAGCGTCAACGCCACCAGGCCCGCGGCGACCGCTCGGCCCACGGCGTTCGCGTCCCACCAGGGCGTGCGATCCTCCCGCCGGACGAAGATCAGGACCAAGGTGGCGATGCCGGCGAAGATCGCCGGGATCAGGTGGCACAGGATCGTCAGCGCGAGCAGCACCGCCCCGAGCGCGTGGTCACGCCGGGTCTTCGTCGTCTTGAACAGGACGGCGAGGTAGCACAGCGCCAGGGAGAGCGAGATCGAGAACGCGAACTCGCCGGCCATCGTCGAGGCGCCGTTGCCGCCGAGGATGGTGAAGCCCTTGTCGTAGATGAACGGCAGCGTCGCGACGGCGACGAGCGGCGGCCCGGGGAACGGCACGCGGGCGGATCGGGCGAGCGCGTACGCGGCGAGCGGCAGCGTGACCAGGCCGGAGACCGACACCAGCTTGAACGCGATGTTGTACGGCACCGGGAACAGCAGGACGACCAGGGCGACGTAGGCGATCCAGAGCAGCGGCCGCGCCCAGTGACCGCGGCGCAGGCGCTCGAGCGCCTGGCGCAGCCCGTAGCTCAGGCCGGCGATGGCGGCGGCGATCAGCGCCAGGGCGCCGAGCATCACGATGGGCGACGCGTCCCAGATCGAACCGAACGCCGAGACCCACACGATCAGCAGCGAGGGCACGACCATGTAGAAGACGTACGCGGGGAAGCCGGCGTACCAGTCCTGGGTCCACCCCGAGGTGCGGAAGTCCGTCAGCAGGTGGTCGGCCAGGAACCGCGGGCCCCAGACGTGGGCACCCATGTCGCCGCCGGTGGCGGTGCTGTTCTGCAGGACGAGCTGCGGGTTGAGCGTGGCGAAGATGAACACCGCGCAGGCGGCGACGATCGCCCACGAGATCCACTTCTGCAGGTCGGCCCACGAGTGCTCGGGGTCATCGATCGAGCGCAGCCGTCCATCGTCGCCGTCCTCGGCGTCGGTCAGGACGACGGCGTCGTCGTCGGCGTCGCCGGTCCCCTCGGCGTCGAGCGCGGCGCCGTCGACCTCGTCCACGACGAGCACGTCGCCGACCGCGTCCCCGTCGGGGCGTTCGTGGTCGTCGTTCGGCTCGCCCGGTTCTCCCCCGGCCCGGGTCGTCTGCTCCATCGGTCGACCATGGTGGCAC
>JAFAFZ010000023.1 GCA_023423215.1 Actinomycetes bacterium | reverse complement strand
GCAGCGTCATTTGTGTATAACAGACAGGTGCCAGCGGTGGAGGCGGCGGCGGCGGCGGCGGTGGTGGAGGCGGCGGCGGCGGTGGCGCACCGGCGACCATCACCGGCAGCGGCGAGATCGTGAACGTCGGCGGCATCCGCATCCACCAGTCGATGGCGTCGAACCTCCAGAACCTGCTGAACGCTGCGTCCGCCGCTGGCATCAACTTCGGCGGCGGCGGCTACCGCGACCCGTCGGGTCAGATCGCCGTGCGTCGCAGCAACTGCGGGACGAGCGACTACGCCATCTACCAGATGCCCGCCTCGGCCTGCAGTCCGCCGACCGCCCGTCCCGGCACCTCGATGCACGAGCGTGGCCTGGCGGTCGACTTCACCCAGGGCGGCAGCACGCTGACCCGGGGCAGCTCGGGCTTCGCATGGCTCAAGGCGAACGGCGCCAGCTACGGCTTCTACAACCTGCCGTCCGAGCCGTGGCACTGGAGCTCGAACGGCAACTGAGCCGGTGGCCGGTCGCGACGACCGGCCGGATCCCGCTCGTCCGGTGCACCGGTCGCCCGGGACTCAGGTGCTCGAGCGCACCATCTCCATCAGCTGGCCGAGCGCCGGGCCGATCCCCTCGACGGTCAGCGCGGGCGGCGGCACGATCATGCGGGTGACGCCCAGGGCGACCAGTTCGGCGTAGCGCTCGGGCGTCTGCGCGGCGCCGGTGGTGATCTCGATCGAGTCGGGATCGCGACCGGCCTCCTCGGCGGCGCGGCGCATGATCGGCAGCACCTCCTCGAGGTCGCGGTTGCTCGCCGGGAAGAAGCCGTCGCCGAGGCGACCGGCGCGACGCGCCGCGTGGGGCGTGTGCCCACCGATCACGATCGGGACGCCGCGTCCCGGAGGCTTCGGGTAGGACAGCGCGCGGTCGAAGGACACGTGCTCGCCGTGGAAGGTGGGCTCGTCCGCACCCCACAGCTCCCGCAGCGCGGCGATGTACTCGTCGGTGCGTGCGCCCCGCTGCGCGAACGGCACGCCGATCGCGTCGAACTCCTCCTCCAACCAGCCGACGCCGACGCCGAGGCGCACCCTGCCACCGGTGAACGCGTCGAGGGTCGCGACCTCCTTCGCCAGGACGACGGGGTTGCGCTGCGGGAGGATGAGCACACCGGTCGCCAGCACCAGGCGGGTCGTGTGGGCCCCGACCCAGGTGAGCCACGTGAGCGGATCCGGGATCGGCGAGTCCTCACCACCCGGCATGCGGCCACTGCGGCTGTAGGGGTACTCGGACTCGTACCCGGCGGGCACGACCACGTGCTCGACGGTCCAGACCGATTCCACGCCGTGCTCCTCGCACGCCGCGGCGAGCGCCTCCGCGCCCTCCGCCGTGCCGAGCTCCCCCGTGTTCGCGAACGCGATGCCGATGTCCATGCGGGCCAACCTACGCGGCGGCCCGTCGACGTCGCTCAGCGTCGGTCGTCGCGGCCCGAGCCCGGGTCCTCATCGCGCTGGTGGAAGATCGTGGCGGCCAGCTCCTCGTCCGCGAAGACCGCCTGGTCGCCACCGAGCTCCTTCGCGCGGAGCAGCCCCGCGTCCGCGATGCGCAGGATCGCATCGCCGTCGCCGCCGACGTCGGAGTGGGTGATGCCGAACGAGCAGGTGAAGGGGGGCAGCCGGCTCGCGGCGACCGCACGCGCCAGCGCCTGGCGCAGGCGTCCGATCGCCTCGATCGAGATCTCGACCGACATGTTCGGGTAGACGAGCACGAACTCCTCGCCACCGAGTCGGGACACGACGTCGTTGCCGCGCACGTTGTCGCGCAGGACCCCGGCGAAGAGCTGGAGCGCCTTGTCCCCGATCTCGTGGCCGAAGTTGTCGTTCAGCTTCTTGAACTTGTCCAGGTCGGCCAGGACCATCACGAACGGCGTGCCGCGCTCGAGCAGGGAGGCGACCTCGGACTCGAGCATGCGGCGGTTCGGCAGACCTGTCAGTCCGTCGGTGGCCGCTTCCTTGCGCGTGCTCTCGAGCGTGCGCAGCGCGCCGAGGCGGTTGCCGATCTGCACCGAGAGCGTCACGAGCCGGTCGGCCAGCTGCCCGCGCGGCGGACGGTGGTCGGGACCCGTGACGTGCAGGACGCCGACCGGACGGGTCGCGACGGTCACCGGCACGCACACCGCGGAACGCGGCCCGCCGGGACGGTCACGCAGGTAGGGGCAGGTGTTGATCGACTCGTCGCTGTCGAACACGGCGACCTGGCCCCGGCGCAGCGCTGGGCACGAGCCGGTCGACTCGACCGGGCACGCGGGTCGCGGCACCGCTTCGTCCGCGGCGACGACCTGCAGCCGCGTCGACCCGCGCTCCGCGAGCAGCAGCTCGACCGGGTGGTGCTGCTCGTCGATCATCGACAGCGCACGAGTGATGACCCGGTGCGCGGTCGCTTCGTCCTCGGCCTCGTCGAGCGCCTCGAAGATGGCCCGGCTCTGCTCGCCCCACTCGGCGCGCCGGCGCCACGTCGTCAGCTCGGCGGCGACGCGTTCGAGCCCCTGGTCGACCGAACGCGCGACGGGTGCGAGCCCGCTGCCACCAGCGCCGTGCGCGCGGGCGTGCGCGTCGCCCGCGGCGAAGTC
>JAFAFZ010000062.1 GCA_023423215.1 Actinomycetes bacterium | reverse complement strand
TCTACCAGCACGGGTGAGGGGGGGGGGCCGCCCCACCGGGGGGGCACGAGTTCACTTGGCGACGAAGTACTTCGCTCTCACTTGGCGACGAAGTACTTCGCGCGCGGGTGGTGGCAGATGAGCGCCGAGGTGGTCTGCTCGGGCTGGTACTGGAAGCTCGTCTCCTCGGTGCACTCGACGCCGATGCGGGCCGAGTCGAGCAGGTCGGCGACCTGCGCGTTGTCCTCGAGGTCCGGACACGCCGGGTAGCCCCACGAGTAGCGACCGCTGCGGTACTTCTGGCGGAACAGCCCGTTCAGCGCGGTGGCGGTCGGCGTGCCCACGATCGGCTCGGGGTCCTGGTCCGCGAAGCCCCACTCCTCGCGGATGCGGCGGTGCCAGAACTCGGCGAGCGCCTCGGCCATCTCGACGCCCAGGCCGTGGAGCAGCAGGTACTCCTGGTAGCGGTCCTCGGCGAAGAGCTCGGCGGTGCGCTGGGAGACGACCTCGCCCATCGTGACGATGTGGAACGCGGCGTAGTCGGCCTCGCCCGAACCGGGCGCACCGTCCACGAGCGGACGGAAGAAGTCGGCGATGCACAGGAACGGCTCGGTCGACTGGCGCGGGTAGTGGAACCGGGCCCGCTCCTCGGTGCGCGTCTCGTCGGTCCACACGACCACGTCGTCGCCGTCCGCGTTGACCGGGAAGAAGCCGTACACGACCTGCGGCACGAGCAGTCCCTGCTCCTTGGCCAGCGCGAGCTGCTCGCGCAGCACCGGGCGGATGCGCTCCTTGAACTGCTCGTCGGTCTCCTTCGTGCCGTCCGGGAGGGTCTCGGGACGGAACTGCCACTGGTTGCGGAACAGCGCCGTCTCGTTGACGTAGCCGGCGATCTCGTCGATCGAGAGGCCCTTCACGACCTTCGACCCGAGGAACGGCGGCACGTAGACCTCGTTGTCGGTCTCGACCTCGGGCGAGCGTGCCGGGACCTCGACCGGCGCGGCGGGCTCGGCGTCCGCGACGCGGTGGCGGTGCAGCTCACGGCCCTCGGGCACCAGGCCGTCGGGGACGTCGAGCCCACCCAGGCGGATCTCGCCCAGGCGGTCCATCACGCGCAGGCCCTCGAAGGCGTCCTTGCCGTAGAAGAGGCGGCCCTCGTAGACCTCTCGCAGGTCCTTCTCGACGTAGGTGCGCGTCAGGGCGGCCCCGCCGAGCAGGACGGGGATCTGCTGGAGGCCGCGCTCGTTCAGCTCCTCGAGGTTGTCGCGCATGATGAGCGTCGACTTCACGAGCAGGCCCGACATGCCGATGGCGTCGGCCTTCACCTCGAGGGCCTTGTCGATCATCTCGGTGATCGAGATCTTGATGCCGAGGTTGTGCACCTCATAGCCGTTGTTGGTGAGGATGATGTCGACCAGGTTCTTGCCGATGTCGTGCACGTCGCCCTTGACGGTCGCCAGCACGATGCGGCCCTTGCCGGACTCGCCCTCGACGCGGTCCATCATCGGCTCGAGGTAGGCGACGGCGGCCTTCATCGTCTCGGCCGACTGGAGCACGAACGGCAGCTGCATCTCGCCCGTCGCGAACAGCTCGCCGACGACCTTCATGCCGGCCAGCAGGATGTCGTTGATGATGACGAGCGGCGTGTTGCCCTCGGCCAGCGCCCGGTCCAGGTCGGGCACCAGCCCGTCCCGGTCGCCGTCGATGATGCGCTGGCTGAGGATGCGCTCGATGGTCCAGTCCGAGCGGTCCTCGGCCACGGCTTCGGTGACCTGCACGTCCGCGAAGATCTCGAGCAGCTTCACGAGCGGGTCGTAGGACGCGTCGCCCTCGGAGAGCAGGCCCTCGGTGCCACGTCGGTCCCAGATCAGGTCCAGGCAGACGTCGCGCTGCTCCTGGGGGATGCGGCTCAGCGGCAGGATCTTGGCGACGTGCACGATCGCCGAATCCAGGCCGGCCTGCTGGCACTCGTGGAGGAACACGCTGTTGAGCACGTGGCGGGCGGCGGGCTTCAGGCCGAAGCTGACGTTCGAGAGGCCGAGCGTCGTCTTCACCCCGGGCAGCTCGGCCTTGATGCGACGGATCGCCTCGATCGTGGCGATGCCGTCCTTGCGCAGGTCCTCGTCGCCGGTCGAGAGCGGGAAGGTCAGCGCGTCGAAGATCAGGTCCTCGGGCTCGAGCCCGTACCGCTCGACCGCCAGGTCGTGGATGCGGTGGGCGACCCGCATCTTCCACTCGACGTCGCGGGCCTGGCCCTCCTCGTCGATGAGCAGGCAGATGACCGCAGCGCCGTACTCCTTCGCGAGCCGGAAGACGCGGTCGCCGCGTGAGCCCTCGCCGTCGCCGTCCTCGAGGTTGGCCGAGTTGAGCATCGCCCGGCCGCCCAGCCAGCGCAGGCCGGCCTCGATCACCTCGGGCTCCGTCGAGTCGAGCACGAGCGGCACCGACGACTGGGTCGCGAAGCGCTGGGCGATCTCGTCCATGTCCGCGGTGCCGTCGCGGCCCACGTAGTCGACGCACACGTCGATGACGTGCGAGCCCTCCTTCACCTGGTCCTTCGCCATCGCGACGCAGGTGTCCCAGTCGCCCTCGAGCATCGCCTCTCGGAACTTCTTCGAGCCGTTCGCGTTCGTGCGCTCGCCGATCATGATCAGGTTGGACGCGCCGCCGTCCTCGTCCGCGTCGAGGATGACGGGGGAGTAGATCGACGCCACGCCGTGCTCGAAGTCGGGGGTGCGCGGCGCGGGGTCGAGCTGCCTGACGGCCTCGGCGAGCTGGCGGATGTACTCCGGGGTCGTGCCGCAGCAGCCGCCGACGATCGTGATGCCGAAGTCCTTGACGAAGCGCACGTGGTGCTCGACGAACTGCTCGGCCGAGAGGTCGTAGTGCATGTGGCCGTCGACCACGGACGGCAGACCGGCGTTCGGCAGCACCGAGATCGGGATGCGCGAGTGCTGCGACAGGTGCCGCACGTGCTCGGCCATCTCCTCGGGTCCGGTGGCGCAGTTGATGCCGATGACGTCCGGCTTCATCGCGTCGAGCGCGACGAGGGCCGCGCCGATCTCGGTGCCCGGCAGCATGCGGCCCGTCAGCTCGATCGTGACCTGGACCTGGATCGGGACCTCGATGCCGGTGTCGCGCATCGCGTCCCGGCAGCCGTTCATGCCGGCCTTGATGCCGAGCAGGTCGAACTGGGTCTCGAGCAGCAGCACGTCGACGCCGCCGCGCAGCAGTCCGCGGGCCTGCTCGGCGACCTGGTCGCGCAGCTCGGCGTAGCGCACGTGGCCCAGCGACGCGAAGCGGGTGCCGGGGCCGATGGACCCGGCGACGAAGCGCGGCCGGTCCGGGGTCGAGAACTCGTCCGCCGCCTCTCGGGCGATGCGGGCGGCCATCTCGTTGAGCTCCTCGGTGCGGTCGCCGAGGCCGTACTCGTTGAGCGTTGCCCGCATGCCGCCGAAGCTGTTCGTCTCGATGACGTCGGCGCCGGCCTCGAGGTACTCGCTGTGCAGGCGGCGGATGACGTCGGGCCGGGTCTCGTTGAGGATCTCGGGGCACCCCTCGAGCTCGGGGGTGCCGTAGTCCTCCATCTGCAGGTCCTGCAGCTGGAGCCAGGTGCCGGCTGCACCATCGAAGACGATGACGCGGTCGTCGACCGCTCGGAGGTAGGGCGCGCGTGCCATGGTGCGCCACAGCGTACCGGTCCTGATCCTTGCGCCCGAAGTGCGTCCGCCCGGCTCGCGGCGCGTGCTCGGCGAGGGTCCCCGTATGCTCGCCACCGACCCCCGGAGGCCTCGAACGGATGAAGATCTACACGCGCAAGGGCGACGACGGCACCACCGGCCTGCTCTACGGCGGCCGGGTCCGCAAGGACGCTCCAGGGCCCACCGCGTACGGGGACGTCGACGAGGCCCAGTCCGCCATCGGGGTGGCCCGGGCGCACGCGCCGCGGGGCGGCGAGCTGGACGAGCTGCTGATCTCGATCGAGCGCGACCTGTGGGTGCTGATGGCCGACCTGGCCACCGACGAGTCGAACCGGCACAAGCTCGTCGCCGGTGCGTCGCTCGTGACGCCCGAGATGGTGACCCGCCTCGAGGACCTCATCGACGCGTACGCCGAGCGCACCGAGATGCCGAAGGAGTTCGTGGTGCCCGGCGAGGAGCCGGTCGCCGCGTTCCTGGACCTGGCCCGCACCGTCGTGCGGCGCGCCGAGCGCCAGTCGCTGGCCGCCGCTGCGCCCGACTCGCTCGCCGTCGGCTACCTGAACCGCCTGTCCGACCTGCTCTGGAGCCTCGCCCGCTGGCAGGAGGGCGAGTCCCGCACCAGCCGCGGCGGCTGACCCGACCCGGCTGACCCGTCCCTCGCACGTCCGCCCTGACCAGGCCGCCCGCCAGTCCCGCCCCTTCTGTCC
>JAFAFZ010000649.1 GCA_023423215.1 Actinomycetes bacterium | reverse complement strand
TGCCGCCCGGCACGATGGGCACCGACCCCGAGGAGATGCTGCGCGGGTTCGGCGAGCAGGCCGGCCCGCGCCTCGGCGTGGACCTGGCGGTGCCGTTCGAGGTCATCCCGGTCTGAGCGCCGGACCGACGAGGGAGATGGGATGACCGACGACGAGTTCCTGGGACTGGTGCGCGGCCCCGAGGACGGCTGGTTCCGCTTCGAGGTCGCCAACCACCTGGCGCGCCTGGACGGCCGGCTCTACGGCGGCACCGCGATCGCCGTGTCGATCGCCGTCGCCGAGCAGATCTCGGAGCGGGCGCCGCTGTGGATGACGACGCAGTTCGTGTCGACCGCACCCGCCGGTGCCGAGGTGGACGTCCTGGGTGAGGTGCTCGCACCCGGGCGCCGCACGAACCAGGTGCGCGTGACCGCGACCGACGAGTCGGGCGCGGTGATGTTCGCCTCGCTGGGCGCGCCCGGCCACCTGCGACCCGACGGCCTGACCGGCACGTTCGAACGGCGTCCCGAGGTGGCGTCGCCCGACGACTCGGCCGACTCGGGCGGGCCGTTCATCGCCATGCTGCGCCACGCCGGCGTCACCGAGCTGCCCAGGATGCCGGAGGGCGTGGGGTTCTCGTCGGTCGTCGAGTTCCGCGAGCCCGAGGTGCGCTCCCACACCGACGGCGGGCCCGGCCGCATGTGCATGTGGTGCCGCCGCCGCGACGGCGAGCCGCTCACGCCGGCGATGCTCGCCTTCGTCGCGGACATGGTCCCGCTGTCGGTCGCCCACGGCGCCCGCACCGCGGCCGGCGGCGTCAGCCTGGACAACACGATCCGCTTCGCCGCCGCCGAGCCGACCGAGTGGGTGCTCCTGGACCTGCGCGCCCACTTCGCCGCGGGCTCCTACGGCCACGGGGTCGCGCACCTCTGGGGCGAGACCGGCGCGCTGCTCGGCACCGCGAGCCAGACCGCGTCGATGTTCCTCTTCGACGCCGAGGCCCCGCCGTGGGCGGAACGACGGTGACGGACGCCGCGACGACGCCCGGACCCACGGTCCGGGTCGTCCAGCTCAACGCCGGCACCCTGCTCGAGCACGGGTGGGAGGACCGCCGTCACGAGATCGTCGCCTGGATCCGCCGGCTCGACCCCGACGTGGTGTGCCTGCAGGAGATCTGGGAGCGCATCGACGACCCGTCCACCAACACCGCCGCGTGGATCGCCGCCGAGCTCGGTGCCCGGAACTGGCACCACCACTTCGGCGGTGCGGCGTTCGACGAGTCGCTCTGGCCGGACGCGCACGTGCACTTCGGCTCGTCGATCCTGTCGCGCTGGCCGATCGACGAGGCCCACTTCTGGCCGCTGCCGGTCGCCCCCGACGCGCTCGACCCCTTCCCCGCACAGGTGCCGTGGGAGCTCGTGCACGCCCGCACCGCGGGCCTGGACGTGTTCAGCTGCCACCTCGCATCGGCGCCGGTGCACGGACACCACCGCCGGCGCCAGGTCGTGGCCATCGACGAGCTCATCCGCTCGGTGCGCGGCGACCTGGACGGCAGCACCGGGACCCGTAGGCCCCGGACCGCAGTGCCGGCCATCCTCTGCGGCGACTTCAACGCCGAGCCGGACAGCGACGAGATCCGGTTCCTCACCTCGCTGTGCGACCTGGAGGGTCGGCGCACCTACTTCCAGGATGCGTGGCGCGTCGCGGGCGACGGCGGTCCCGGGTGGACCCAGCAGTGGCGCACGCACCCGATCGCCGAGGCGCTCAACGTGCCTCGCAAGCGCATCGACTACGTGTTCGTCGGCGACGCGTTCCACCGCGTCGGCGGCGCGGGACGCGTGCTGTCCGCACAGCTCGCGTTCCACGAGTCGCTCACCGGCGTCATGGCGAGCGACCACATCGGCTTGGTGGTCGACGTGCTCTGGCCCGACCGTCCCGAGCGCCCCTGACCGCGCCGCGCCGCTCGGCGACATCGGCGACTGCTCAGCCGAAGGTGTCCCAGCGCACCGCGCCGTCCCACACCCGGGGGTAGTAGCGCTGCAGGTAGCGGGCGAACTCGTCGATGTGGCGCCGCATCTCGGTGCGCGCACGCTCGGCGTCGCCCGCCTCGATCGCCTCGTAGATCGACCGGTGGGCGGCGATGACGGCGTCCCGGCGCGTCTCGGGGTAGTCGACCCCGAGCGCAGTGCCGTCGGTGATCCAGTGCAGCGAGGCCGTCAGCAGGCCGAAGAGCGGGTTGCCCGAGCTCCACGCGATGGCGTCGTGGAAGACCTCGTTCTGGCGCAGGAACTCGTCCTCGTCGTCGACGCACTCCTCCATCGTCTCGACCGAGCGACGGATCTGGTCCAGGTAGACGGCCTCACGACGCTCGGCCGCCTGGGCGGCCATCGCGGGTTCGAGCAGCTGGCGGGCCTCGACGATCGAGCGGAACGGCGTCGAGAGCAGTTGCATGAACAGCGCCAGCGACGTCCCGAAGTCCTGAGCGTCGGGCGTGTTGACCTGCGGACCCCCGCCCGGACCGGGCTTCATCGTGACGACGCCCTGCATCTCGAGGAAGCGCAGGGACTCGCGCAACGTGCCGCGGCCCACGTCGTACTGCACGAGCATGTCGCGCTCGGAGGCGAGCTTGGCCCCCGGCTCGAGCCCGTCCCGGGTGATCTGCGCCACGATCTGCTGGGCCACGACGAGAGCGGTCTTCTTGCTCCGCCCCGGGCGCGTCCGGCGGTGCGTCTCGACCGGTCGCTCCGGCGGCGTCTCGTCGTTGGAGTGGGTCACATCTCTCCCGGATGTCACTCGGTGCGTGCGCCCCTGGGGGTGGGGGCGGCCGTGGACGGATCAGTAGTGGGCATCGAGCCGGAGCACCCGCTCCTTGATGCGCCACCGATCGCCGTCGAGCACGAAGTGGTCACGATAGACCCCGGTCGCCTGGACCCGGACCACGCCCTCGTCGACCACGAGCAGCGTCAGCACGCTCGTCGTGCGCGCCTCGGTCGCCTCGTCCAGCTCGAGCGTCACGTTCGTCACGACGTGGCGACGCTGATCGGTCTGGATCTCGTGGTGGTCGGTGAAGTGGCGCATCACCTCGTCCTGGCCGACGTAGGGACCCATCGTCTCGGCGTCGCCGATGTGCAGGGTCATCGTGGCGTCCGAGGTGAAGCAGCGTCGCATCAGCTCCGGCCGGCGGTCGTCGTAGCCCAGCGCCCACGTGGCGAGGACGTTCTCGATCTCGAGACGGTCCGCCATGCGCTCAGTAGTGGACGTCGAGCTGGAGCAGGCGCTCGCGGATGCGCCACGCACCGTCGACCTTGACGACCTGGTCGCGGTAGACACCGGTCGCCTGCAGGCGCACCTCGTCACCGGCGGTGACGAACAGGCTGAGGTAGCTGGCGATGCTGGCCGAGTCGTCGGTCTCGTCCAGGATGACGAGGTTCGTCGTGACGTGGCGGCGCTGGTCCCTCTGCTCGCCGTGGTGGTCGGTGAAGAGGCCCATGACCTCGTCGATCCCGGTGTAGGGGCCCATGAGCTCCTTGTCGTCACCGAGGCCGATCTCCATGTTCATCACGGCGTCCTCGGTGAACGCGGCGCGCATCCGCTCGGGCTCGCGCTCGTCGTAGCCGTAGGCCCACGAGGCCAGCAGCTGCTCGATCGCCTGGCGGTCAGCCATGTGTCATCTCCATCTGTTCGGGTCGTCCGTCGGGGTGGGGGTTGATCATCGTGTCAGGCGGCGACGGTGGGTCGCTCGCCGCAGAGCCGCACGTGGTCGGCGAGGGGGACGTCCCCGTCGACCTCGGCGCGGATCGTGCCGTTGTGCACCACGTAGATGCGGTCGCAGTACTCGCACAGCTCGTCGAGCTCGGAGCTCACGACGAGGGCGGCGCGGCCCTGGCCGACCACGGCGCGCACCAGGCTCATCAGCTCGTGCTTCGCGACGACGTCGATGCCGGCGGTCGGCTCGTCGAGCAGCAGCAGGCGGGACTCCATCAGCAGCCAGCGCGCCAGGATGACCTTCTGCTGGTTGCCGCCGGAGAGCGTGTGCAGCTCGACCTCGGGCGAGGAGCACTTGATCCCGAAGCGCTCGACCGCCTCGGCCGCGAGCTGGCGCTCGGCCTTGCGGCGCAGCCAGCCGCCGCGGGCGGGGATGTCGGGCAGCACCAGGTTCTCGCGCACGGTCAGGTTGAGCAGACCGCCCTGGTTGCGGCGGTCCTCGGGGATGAGCGCGACGCCGTGGCCGATCGCGTCGGACGGGCTGCGCAGTCGGACCTGCTCGCCGAAGACCTCGATCTCGCCACCGGCGAGGCGGTCGGCGCCGGCGATCGTCCGGAGGATCTCGGTGCGGCCCGAGCCGAGCAGACCCGCCAGTCCGACGACCTCGCCCTCGTGCACCTGCAGGTCGACGCCGTCGAGCAGGTGGGTCCGCAGGCCGGTGCAGCGCAGCGCGATCGGCGAGGTCCGCACGTCGGCGACCTCGGGCGCGGCCAACTCGGCGACGAGCTCGGGCACCGGGTCGTGGTTGCTCGAGATGCCGACCTCGACCGCCCGCTCCACCGACTCGGGGCTGGCCGGCGCGGTCATGACGACCCGCCCGTTGCGCAGCACGACGACGGTGTCGCACAGCCGGGAGATCTCCTCCATGCGGTGCGAGATGTAGACGACGCTCAGGCCCTCGGTCCGCAGCTGGTTCACCACGTCGACCATGCGGTCCGCCTCGCGGTCGGCCAGCGCGGCGGTGGGCTCGTCCAGGATCAGCGTCGAGGGGTGCACGATCAGCGCTCGGCAGATCATCACGAGCCGCTGCGCGGCCGGGCTGAGGTGGCGCACGAGGGTGTCGGCCGACACGTCCAGGCCGACCCGGGCGCAGACCTCTTCGACCGCGCGCACGCTGGCACGGGCCGAGACGAACGGCCCGGAGTGCATCCAGCCGCCGGCGAGCACGTTCTCGGCGACCGTCAGGTCCTCGGCGATCGCGAGCTCCTGGGTGACGAAGCCGATCCCGTGGTCGCGCGCGGCCCTCGGCGAGCCCACCCGACGGACGGCGCCGTCGACGATGACGTCGCCGCCGTCGGGCTGCACCGCGCCGGTGAGGATCTTCACCAGCGTCGACTTGCCGGCGCCGTTCGCGCCGAGCAGCGCGACCGACTCGCCCCGGCGGACCGACATCGAGACGTCGTCCAGGGCGACGATGCCGGCGTAGCGCTTGGAGGCGCCGCGCACGCCGAGCAC
>JAFAFZ010000645.1 GCA_023423215.1 Actinomycetes bacterium | reverse complement strand
CCCGCCCGCGCGCGCGCCCCGCCCCCCCCCCCCCACCACGACGAGAGGGATCCGATGAAGCGAGACGTGACACCGAGGAGGTCCAGGTGAACGAGGTGCAGCTGTGGCTGTCGGCCATCGAGGTCGGCTGCTTCTTCGCACTGCTCGGACTGGCGTTCCTGCTCGTCTGGCAGGGCACGGGCGACTTCAACTTCGCCATCGGCCCGCTCGCGATGATCGGCGCGCTCTCCGCGTCGTGGTTCTCGGTGGAGCAGGGCGTGCCCATGTGGCCCGCCCTGCTCCTCGGGATCGTCCTGGTGGTGGTGCTCAGCGCGGTGATCGAGCTGGCGGTGGTGCGGCCGATCTCGTCCCGCACCACCCAGCACCTGCCCGCCGTGGTGGCGATCGCGGCGGTGCTCTTCGCCATCATGCAGGGCGCCGGCGTGTTCTTCGGCAGGACCTCGCTGCCGGGCCTGCAGGTCGTCAGCTTCGACCCGATCCAGGTCGGCGACCTGACCATCATCTCGACCACCGCGCTGCTCATCGTCACGACGCTGGCGACCTTCGCGGCCATCGGCGTCTGGGTGAAGGCCGCCCCCTCGGGTCGGCTGCTGCGGGCGGTCGGCAACAACGTCGACGCCGCCAGCACGATCGGCCTGCCCGTCTCACGGGTCCGGCTGACCGCCTTCGTGCTGGCCGGGCTGATCGCGGCGGTGGCCGGACTGCTCTACGCGCCCAAGAGCGGCGTGAGCTTCGACCGCGGCCTGACCTGGACGATGGTCGGCTTCCTCGCCGTCGTCGTCGGCGGCACCGGCTCCATCTGGGCGCCCCTCGTCGCCGGGCTGCTGCTCGGTGGGCTCGAGGTGTTCCTGCCGTACTACTTCTCGTCCTCGACCCCGGACTACGTGATGCTGCTGCTGGCGCTGGTGTTCTTCGCCTTCCGCCCGCAGGGCATCTTCATGCAGCGGGTCCGCGCATGAGCACGACCACCACCTCCACCTCGACGCCGGTCGCGTCGACGGCCTCGACCGACAGCGGCCGCCCGGCACGGCGCGTGCGCTTCTCGGCCGACCTGCGCTCCTTCCTCGTCGCCGTGATCGGCGCCGCGGTGATGCTCGCCTGGGCGTTCCAGAGCGGCTTCAACCGCGACCTGCTCCTGCTGACCGCGACCTACGCGCTGATCGCGCTCGGCATGTACGTGCCGTTCGTGCTGGTCGGACGCCTGTCGCTCGCCTACGGCTCGTACGCGGCGATCGGCGCGTACGCCGTCGCGATCGTCGCCACCGAGACCGACTGGCCGCTCATCGTCGCCTGGTTCATCGGCGCGGCCATCTCGGTGGTCGTCGGCGTGGTGCTCGGCGCAGCCACCGCGCGCCTCTCGACCTGGTACCTCGCGTCGGCGACGATCCTGTTCTCGACAGCGTTCCTCTCGTGGCTCGGCGACGCCGTCGAGATCTCGGGTGGCGCAGCGGGCATCGGCGGCATCCGCCCGCTCGAGATGTTCGGCTGGACGCTCACCCGTGACCAGTCGCTGTTCGCCGCCGCGGTGCTGGTCCTGCTGATCGGGCTGGGGCTCGACCGGCTGCGCCTCAGCCCGTGGGGCGTCACCGTGCGCTCGATCCGGGAGGTGCCGCTCGTGGTCGAGACCTCGGGCATGCGCGTCACGTGGCTGGTGCTCATCGCCCTCGGCCTGGGCGCCGGCATCGCGTCGCTGAGCGGTGCGCTCTTCGCCAGCTCGGTCGGCAGCATCACCCCGGAGACGTTCACGATCGCGATCGTCTTCCTGGCGCTGTTCATGCCGCTGCTCGGCGGCGTCGGCACCCCGTGGGGCGCCGTGCTCGGCGCGGCGATCGTGGTGCAGCTGACCTTGAACGCGTCGAGCCTGTCGAGCTCGGGCACGCTGATCCTGTCGCTCGGCGTGATCCTCATGCTGCTGGTGTCGCCCAACGGTCTGCTGACGTTGATCGACCGGGGCCGCAAGCTGCTGCTGGAACGCCGTGCCGGTGGGAAGGAGGGGACCGCATGAGCGGCGACACCACGGGCGGAGCGCTGCTGCTCGAGGGCTCCGGCCTCACCAAGCGCTACGGCGGCGTCGTGGCGCTCTCCGACGCGTCGATCCGCCTGCACGCCGGCGAGGTCCTCGGCCTCGTCGGCCCCAACGGCGCCGGCAAGACGACGCTCGTCGACCTGATCTCGGGCGCCCAGACCGCCACGGCCGGCACCCTCGAGCTCGAAGGCCGACCGCTGACCGGGCCGGCCTCTCGCCGGGCCGCCCAGGGCCTGGCGCGCACGTTCCAGCACCCGCTGCTCGCGGGGGACCTGAGCGTCGCCGACAACCTGCTCGTCGGGCTGACGGCGGCGAACCTGCGCACCCCGGGGCAGATGGTGCGGGGCATGTTCCGCGGCGTGCTGCACGGTGTGCCCGACGGCGCCTACGACCGCATCGACGCGCTCGCCGAGGAGCTGCGCCTGGGCGACACGAGCCGCCTGGCGCGCGACCTGACCCTGGGCGAGCAGCGCCTGCTCGAGGTCGCGCGGGCGCTGCTGCAGGACCCGAAGGTGATGCTGCTCGACGAGCCGTTCGCCGGCGCCGACGCGGACGGCGTCGAGGGCATCGTCGAGACCCTGCGCACCGTGCAGGGACGTGGTCACGGCGTGATCCTCGTCGACCACAACGTCGACCTGGTGGCCTCGGTCGTCGACCGCATCATGCTGCTCGCCGAGGGGCGGGTCCGCTTCGACGGCGACCCCGCCGAGTGCCTGTCGAGCGACGAGATGCGCGCCGTCTACTTCGGCGTCGAGGAGGAGTCCGATGTCGCCTGAGCCGACCACCGTCCAGTCCGGGCCGACCCCCGACGTCGCAGGAGCGACCGGAACCTCCCACGAGCTCCGGGTCGACGACCTGCACGTCGCGTACGGCCGAGCCACCGCGCTGCGGGGGCTGGCGATGACGGCATCCGGCGGTTCCGTCACGGCGCTCGTGGGGCCCAACGGTGCGGGGAAGAGCAGTGCCCTGCTCGCCATCTACGGCTCGATCGCCGCGCGCGGCCGCATCGTGGTCGACGACGAGGACCTGTCCTCGGTGCGCTGCGTCGAGCGGGTGCGGCGCGGCGTCGCGATCGTCCCGCAGGGCCGACAGCTCTTCGCCCACCTGACCGTGCGCGAGAACCTCCAGGTCATGGCCGAGATGCTGAAGCTGCCGCGCAGCTCGGTGGACGAAGCGCTCGACCGGTTCCCGATCCTGCACGAGCGCTCCCGCAGCCTCGCCGGCGTGCTGAGCGGAGGTGAGCAGCAGATGCTCGTCGTGACGCGAGCGCTGATGGGCTCGCCGCGGGTCCTGCTGCTCGACGAGATGATGACCGGCCTGGCGCCGATGATCGTGCAGCAGCTCGCCGCCACGTTCCGCCGCCTCTCGGACGAGGGCGTGGTCGTGGTGCTGGCCGAGCCCAGCATCGGGCCGCTCGCCCGCTGGATCGACCGCGGGTACGTCCTCATCCGCGGCGAGGTCGTCGCCCGGACCGAGGACGGCGGCAAGGAGCTCGACCTGCAGTACCAGCGTGCGGTCGGCGTCATCACCGCCGAGGTCGAGGAGGCGGCGTCCCACCTCGCCGAGGTGCCGCGTTGACCGATCCATCGCGGGTGGCGACCGCAGACGGCGTGCTGCACGCGCTGCGCTTCCGGTTGTCGTTCGGCGAGTGCGACCCCGCCGGCATCGTCTACTACGCGACCTACCTGGAGTGGGCCGAGCGGGTGCACGGCGACTGGTGGGCGCTGCAGGGCCGACCGATCGGTGACCTGGACAAGGGCCCGTCGTTCGTCGTCCGCCACGTCTCGTGCGACTACCTGTCCGCGCCGCGGGCGAACGACGTGCTGCGCTGCGAGATGTCGTTGCAGCGCATCGGTGCGACGTCCTTCACGCTGTCGTTCCGGTTCGCGGGGGACGACTCGGACCTGCACCTGGCCGAGCTCTGGTTCACCGCCGTGTTCGTCGACGGCGACGGGCAGCGCTGCGAGGTGCCCGACGACGCCCGCGGACTGCTGTCCGGCCGGGCCGGCGAGGGGTGACGATCCCGGCGCCGGGGTGCACGGTCGGGGTGCTCTTCCCCGAGCGGTTCCACCCCGACCACGCCTCGTACGAGCTGGCGCTCGATCGCCTGCGCGACGAGCACCCCGACGTGCAGGTGCTCGTCGCCCCGTACGAGGACCGGGCCGAGCGCCGCACCCGGCGCGGCCGGCCCGGCTACGTACGAGCCGCCGACGACGTCGACGAGCTCGACGCCGCGCAGCTCGAGGCGTTCGCGCGCATGGACGTCGCGCTCGCGCTCGACCTGCCCTACGACGTCGCCGCGCTGGCGCCGCGCCTGAGGTGGGTGCAGGCGGTCGGGGCAGGCACGGGCCAGCTGCTCTCCGCCGGGGTGCCGTCCTCGACCATCCGGCTGACGAACGCCGCCGGCACCTCGGCGCCCGAGATCGCCGAGTTC
>JAFAFZ010000644.1 GCA_023423215.1 Actinomycetes bacterium | reverse complement strand
CCCAGGAAGGCTGCGTCGAACCCGCCGAACCAGCCGGCGTCGAAGTCGCCGCCGGCGATCGAGTACCCGATGATCACCCAGAGGATCGGGATGATCAGCAGGCACCAGAAGTTCATCATCAGCATGTTCAGCACGTTGCGACTCCGGTCCATGCCTCCGTAGAAGAAGGCAAGGCCCGGGGTCATGAAGAGGACGAGCGCTGCTGAGATCAGCACCCACCCGTCGACCGCGAGTTCTTCAGCCATACACAGGTCCGTTTCTTGTCGAGTGATCGAGGACTTCGGCAGATTGCTGTGCAAGTGTTTCGAGTGTGTTTCGCGGTTGGGGCGAGGCTGTGAAGGCCGTTCGCCCGCCACGCGATCCCTTGGGGCACAAGGGATCGCGCCACTTCTGCGCCGCAGGACCCGTCGAGGTCGGAGGAAATCGGTGAACGCACGCTCTCGGGTGTTGAACGTCGTCACGAAGTCCATGAACGTCGCCCACCGCGCAGTGTGGAAGCTCAGCGGACACCGCCTGCTGAACGCCCCGATGGGCATGCCGGCGGTCGAGCTGCACACGATCGGACGGCGCTCGGGACGGCGCCGCACGGTCATCCTGACCGCACCCGTGCACGACGCGACGCGGGTGGTGCTGGTGGCGTCCAAGGGCGGCGACGACCGCCACCCGGACTGGTACCTGAACCTGCGCGACGACCCCCACGTCGAGCTCACCATGGACGGTGCGACGCGGCCGTACCTGGCCCGCACCGCGACCGGGGACGAGAAGGCCGAGCTGTGGCCGCGGGTCGTCGCCGCGTACAAGGGCTACGCCGGCTACCAGCGGCGCAGCTCGCGCGACATCCCGCTCGTCATCTGCACGCCCGACCCGGACGCCTGACGCGCCACCCGGCGCGGAATCGGATCGGCGCCGAGCGGCTTCACGAGTCGCACGCACGTCGAGCGGAACGGAACGGTGATGGCGCGCTTCGAACTCGGGTTGGACACCTTCGGCGACGTCACGGTCGACGCGGACGGGCGGCCGCTCCCCCAGCCGGTGGTGATCCGCCAGCTCGTCGAGCAGGCGGTGCTCGCGGATGAGCTCGGGCTCGACTTCTTCGGCGTCGGGGAGCACCACCGCGACGACTTCGCGGTCTCGGCGCCCGAGGTCGTGCTCGCGGCGATCGCCGGTCGCACCGAGCGCATCCGGCTCGGCTCGGCCGTCACCGTGCTGAGCTCGGACGATCCGGTGCGCGTCTTCCAGCGCTTCGCGACGCTCGACGCGGTGTCGGACGGGCGCGCCGAGGTGATCCTCGGTCGCGGCTCGTTCACCGAGTCGTTCCCGCTCTTCGGCTACGACCTGGCCGACTACGAGACGCTCTTCGAGGAGAAGCTCGACCTGTTCTCGCTGCTGCTGCACGAGAAGGACGTGACCTGGTCCGGCACGACGCGTGCCGCCCTCGACCACCAGCGCGTGTACCCCACGACCGAGCACGGGCTGCGGGCCTGGGTCGGCGTCGGCGGCAGTCCCGCCTCGGTGCTGCGGGCCGCGCGGTACGGCCTGCCGCTCATGCTGGCGATCATCGGCGGGGACCCTCTGCGGTTCGCGCCCTTCGCCGATCGCTACCGCGCCGCGCTCGACCAGCTGGAGCGACCCCCGCTGCCGATCGGCATCCACAGCCCGGGCCACGTCGCCGACACCGACGAGGCCGCGCGCGACGAGTACTGGCCGCACTACCGGACGATGCACGCCCGCATCGGCGCCGAGCGGGGGTGGCCCCCGATGCAGCGGGACCAGTTCGACGCGCAGTGCGGTCCGCAGGGTGCGCTGGCCGTCGGGTCACCCGAGACCGTCGCCGCCAAGATCGTCCGAGCGGCGACCGGACTGGGTGCGGCCCGCTACGACATGAAGTACAGCGCGGGCACGCTGCCGCACGAGCTGATGGTCGCGAGCATCGAGCGCTACGGCACGAAGGTCGCGCCGCTCGTGCACGAGGTGCTGTCGTCACAGGACGGCGTCGGCGGCGGCTCCGCTACGTTCGCCCCATGAGCGACACCCCCGACGGCATCGGCAACATCGGCGACGACGGCGATCCGCAGGACCTGGCCGAGGCCCTCGACGGCGACGAGCTGCCCGGCGATCCGGACGATCCGGACACCTCCTACCCGCTCGAGGAGCTGCTCGGCGCGGATGAGTACGGGCTGACCGCCGCCGAGGAAGAGGTCGACGAGCCCCTCGAGGAGCGCGTGGCCCGAGAGGTCCCCGACCCCCTCGCCGTCGAGCTCGACGAGGAGGAGCGCGAGGAAGAGGCCGACGAGGCCGGCACCTCGCTCGCCGCCGAGCTGCGCCACATCGACGAGGAGCTCGCCGCGGGCGACCCCGACGCCTGAGCGCTCGGGGATCGGCCGACCTGGCGCGGCCCCCCTGCGCGAGCATCGCCGCATGGCTCCGATCGCGACGCAACCGAACGACGACGACGTCACCCGCTTCCTGGAGTCGGTCGCCGACGACGGCCGTCGCTCCGACGCCCTTGCGGTGAGCGACCTGATCGGGCGCGTCACGGGAGCGGCGCCCCGCATGTGGGGCAGCGCGATCGTGGGGTTCGGCGAGGGCAGCTACACGAACACCAGCGGCACGCACGACTGGTTCGTCGTCGGGTTCTCGCCGCGCCAGCGGGCCACGGTCCTCTACGGCGTGCTGGACGACGAACCGGACCTGGCCGACCTGCTCTCGTCGCTCGGACGCCACTCGACCGGCAAGGGCTGCCTGTACCTGCCGAAGCTCGACGCGATCGACGCCGGCGTGCTCGAGCAGGTCGTCCGGCGCGGCTGGGAGCACGGCGCCCCGCACACCTGAGCTCCTGCTCCCGCATCCGGCGGCCGGCGCGCACCGGCCGGTTCTGTTCGTCGACGTACGCCGATCTGGTGTACGTCGACGAACGGATCGAGCGGGGCAGAATGCCGGTCGGATCGACACGACGGGGGCACCACGTGACCAACCACGGGGACTGGCAGCTGGGCATCTACCTGGGCGGGCTGAGCGGCATCACGCCGGAGCTGCCCATGTCCTACGAGGACCTGGAGCGGCAGGCCGAGGCCGCGATGTCCGAGCAGATCTGGTCCTACGTGACGGGCGGCGCCGGCTCCGAGCACACCCAGCGGGCCAACGTGGCCGCGTTCGAGCGGTGGGGCCTGATGCCTCGGGTCCTGCGCGGCGCGGCCATGCGCGACGTCTCGGTCGAGCTGTTCGGGCACCGCTTCGACACGCCGCTGATGCTGGCGCCGGTCGGCGTGATCGGGCTGTGCGATCCGGACGCGTCGACCTACGCCGAGGGGCACGGCGACCTGGTGACCGCGCGGGCTGCGGCGGCGACCGGCGTGCCGATGGTGGCCTCGACGCTGATGCAGGACCCGCTCGAGGACGTCGCCGCCGAGCTGGGCGACACCCCCGGCTGGTTCCAGCTCTACCCGCCGAGCGACCGGGAGCTCTGCGAGAGCTTCGTGCGTCGCGCCGAGGCCGCCGGGTACTCGGCCCTGGTCGTCACGCTCGACACGCTGACGCTCGGATGGCGTCCGCGAGACCTGTCGATCGCCAGCTTCCCCCAGCTGCAGGGGCTGTGCCTGGCCAACTACTTCAGCGACCCCGTCTTCCGCTCGCGCCTGGAGCGCACCCCGGAGGAGGACGTCGAGGCGGCGACCGGCGCATGGGCGCTCGGCTTCGGCAACCCCGGCATGACCTGGCACGACCTGGACTGGATCCGGTCGCTCACGACGATGCCGCTGCTGCTGAAGGGGGTGCAGGACCCCGAGGACGTGCGGATCGCGCTCGACCACGGCGTCGACGGCATCTACTGCTCGAACCACGGCGGCCGCCAGGCGAACGGCGGCATCCCGGCGCTCGAGTGCCTGCCCGGCGTGGTCGAGGCAGCCGGCGACGCGCCCGTGGTCTTCGACTCCGGCATCCGCACCGGCGCGGACGTGGTCAAGGCGATCGCGCTCGGAGCGACGGCGGTCGGCATCGGACGGCCGTACGCGTACGGCATGGCGGTGGGCGGCCAGGCCGGCGTCGAGCACGTGCTGCGCTGCCTGCTCGCCGAGACCGACCTGATCATGGCGGTCGACGGGTACGGCTCGCTCGAGGAGCTGACCCCGGACGCGCTGCGCCGCGTCGGCTGAGTCGGGCGCGAGCGTCGGAACCGCACGCGGTTGCGGGCACAGTGGTGCGCATGGACGACGATCTGCGTGCACCCTCGACCGTGGGACCCGCCGCTGCACCGCCGCCCGGGTGGTACCCCGTCGACGCAGTCACCGTCGGGTGGTGGAACGGCGTCGCTTGGAGCGGCGACTACGCCCCGGCACCGCGACCGCAGAGCGAGGTCGAGCGCGGCGCTTTCTCCGCCTCGTTCTCGTGGTGGGGATCGATCGTGGCCACCTTCCTGCCCGCCCTCGTCATCTACCTCACCAACGGGCCGGGCTCCGCCAACGCGAACCGCTTCGCCAGGTTCTCGGCGGGCGAGGCCCTGAACGTGCAGCTCACGATGCTGGCCGCAGTGCTGCCGCTCTACGGCGTGTTCTTCCTCTCGTTCTTCGGCGTGTTCCTCACGATGGGGCCGGAGGGGTCCGACCCCTCGCCGTTCTTCGGCGTCGGTTTCTTCATCGTGTGGGTCGTGGCGTTCTTCGGCCAGTTCGCACTGATCGGTCTGTACGTGCTGGCGGCGGTGCGGGCGCACAACGGCGTGTGGTGGCGCGCCCGCTACGCCATCCCGTTCCTCCGCGCCCACCGCGCCCTCGCACCCGACGCGAGCTGACGGATCCGGGTCAGCCGGCCGACGAACGCCGAGACCACTCGTCGGCGCTCATCGTGTACATCCGAGCCTGCACCGCGCCGCGCCGGTCGGTCGCCGGGCAGTCGACCGTCCTGCGGAACGTCATGCCGATGCGCTCGCACACGGCGAACGAGCGGGGGTTCTCGCTCTGGGGGAGCGAGCAGATCTCGGACAGCCCCAACGTCGTGAAGCCCTGCTCCAGCGCCGCTCGCGCCCCCTCGCTCGCCAGCCCCTGACCCCAGACCGCCGGGTCGAACCGCCAGCCGACCTCGACCGCCGGCAGGATCTCGGGCAGGAACATCGGTACCGAGAGGCCGACGTACCCGACCGGCACCTGGGTGGAGGTGAGCACGGCCAGCCAGCACCCGAAGCCGCACTCGTCCCACTCGGCGAGCTGCGCGTCCAGGAACCGCGCGGTCTCGTCACGGGTGAACGCGCGGCCGTAGGGGAACTGCCAGACCTCGGGGTTCGAGAACACGGCGGCGAGGGCGTCCAGGTCGGACGCCTCGAAGGGCCGGAGGAGCATCCGAGCGCTGCGCACGGCGCCGAGCGGCGCGGCGATCTCGGGCGGGCGGAACTGCGACATGGTCGGAGCGTAACGACGACGGGTCGTCGGCGACCCGCCGCCGGTGGCGGCGCGCTGTCCGGCCTGCGCCGGCGCGTCGTCCCGGCGGATAGGTTGCAGTCCCCGGGCCTCTAGCTCAGCTGGTAGAGCAGTGGACTTTTAATCCATCGGTCGTGGGTTCGAGCCCCACGGGGCCCACCAGGCGAGCGGGCGAGGTCAGTCCTCGCCGATGTCCTCGAACCAGACGTCCGGCCGGCGCTCGATGAACTCGGTCATCAGGTCGACGCAGCGCTGGTCGTCGAGCAGCACGATCTCGACGCCGTGCTCTGCCAGCCAGTCGTGCCCGCCGGTGAAGGTGCGTGACTCGCCGATCACGACGCGACTGATGCCGAACTGGCGCACGAGCCCACTGCAGTACCAGCACGGCGACAAGGTCGTCACCATCGTCGTGCCCCGGTACGTGCGCTGTCGGCCGGCGTTGCGGAACGCCGAGGTCTCGCCGTGCATCGACGGGTCGTCGTCCTGGATCCGGCGGTTGCGTCCCTCGCCCAGCAGCGTGCCGTCCGCGGCGAACAGCGCGCCGCCGATCGGGACGCCGCCCTCGTCACGACCGAGTCGGGCCTGCGCCAGGGCGGTCTCCAGCAGCAACGACGGGTCGAGCTCGAACACGTGGGCACCTCGGGCGGGATCCGCACAGCCGTGCGCCGGGCGGGTGGAGGACGGGAGGCCGCCAGCTTGGCCGGGTCCCGGACGACGGATCGGCGGACAGTGTGAACATCGTGTGACCGTGCCCCGGGTCGCGTTGACCCGCGCACCGGGCGCACGCAGGATCGGCCGATGTCCGACCTCCTCCCCCTGATCGACCTCTCCCCCTGGTACGGCGACGACGACGAGGCCATCGACCGCCTCGCCGATCAGGTGGACGACCGGCTCCAGGACGCGGGGTTCCTGCTCGTCACCGGCCACGGCGTGTCGCAGGACGTGCGCACCCGGGCCCGTGAGACCGCCCGCGCCTTCTTCCACCGCTCCCACGAGGACAAGGTCGGCGACCACGTCGTGGACCGACGCGGCTGGCTGCCCACCGGCTACGAGGCCACCGGGTACGCGTCGGGCGAGAACGACGTCGAGGACCTGAAGGAGACGTTCACCGTCGGCCAGGAGCCGGTCGGTGCGTTCGCCGACCTGCCACCGAACCGCTGGCCGTCCGACCCGGCCGACTTCCGCGAGGTGATCTGGGACTACTACACGCAGATGCTGCGGCTCGGCTCGGACCTGCTCGGTCTGTTCGCACGGGCGCTCGGCCTGCCGGTCGACCACCTGCGGAACCTGTCGCAGCACCCGGCCAGCGAGCTGAACCTGAACTGGTACCCGGCGATGGACCGCGTCGGCGAGGCGGCACCGGGCCAGTTCCGCATCGGGCCGCACTCGGACTACGGCTGCATGACGATCCTGGACCGCGAGGCCGGTCGCGGCGGCCTGCAGATCCGCACCCGCGACGGCGTCTGGGTCGACGCGCCGGTGCATCCCGAGGCGTACACCATCAACATCGGCGACCTGTTGGCGCGCCTCACCGGCGACCGCTGGCGCTCGACCCCGCACCGCGTCCTGCCCCCGGACCCGACCGCACCCTTCGAGGAGCTGATCTCCCTGGCCTTCTTCCACGAGTTCAGCGACGACGCAGTGGTCGAGACGCTGCTCGCGCCGATCGGTGGTGGCAGCGTCTACGCGCCGGTCCGCTCCGACGAGTACATCGCCGAGAAGTACGCCGCGGTCACGGTCGGCTGACGGCGGTCACGGTCCGCCGGACGCGGTCACGATCGGGTGGTCGGTCGCGACGTGCAGTCGCACACGCACCCGGCCGTCGCCCTCGATCCACATCGGGAAGTTCGTGCCCCACAGGTTGTCGTGCACCAGCACGGACCACCCTGCGGTCACGTCGACCGGGGCGTCGAGCACGTCGATCAGCTCGCCGTGCCCGGGCGACACGAGCGGGGCGTCCACCAGCTCCAGCTCGATCCCGTCGATGCCGTGCACCAGGCGGTCCGCGGCGTGCAGGTGCCGTCCGCCGTGGTGCACGACGTCGTGCGGATCGACCAGCTCGTCGAAGGCCTGCAGGCGCCACCCCGAGACGTCCGTGACGGCCGGCGTGAACCGCCACCACCAGGCGACCGGCCAGCGCGCGGCCGGCAGCCCGAACCAGGCGAGCTCGAGCTCGACCTGGAGCCAACCCGCGACCGAGGCACGGACCGCGACGGTCTGGACGAGCCGCTCCGGGAGGGCCGGGCCGAACGCCGCGTCCTCGTCGGCGTCGAACCCCAGCTGGGTCCGCAGCACGAGCGCGCCGTCGCGTGATCCGAGCGTGGTGCCGCGTGAGGTGGGCGACCAGCTGCCCGAGCGCGCCCCGGTCCGCTCCAGGCCGGGCTTGGTGAAGTCCCAGCGGGCCCACCAGCGGTCCTCGTCCGCGGTGC
>JAFAFZ010000400.1 GCA_023423215.1 Actinomycetes bacterium | reverse complement strand
GCGTCGTGGACCGCGCCGTCGCCCGACTCGTTGCCGAGCGACCACAGGACGATGCTCGGGTGGTGCGCGTCGCGCTGCACCATGCGCTGGATGCGGGACAGGATCGTCGCGGTGAACCGCGGGTCGTGGCACAGCGACAGCTGCCGGGCGTGCGACTCGACGTTCGCCTCGTCCACCAGGTAGAGGCCGAGCTCGTCGCAGAGCTCGGCAAGGTGCTCGTCGTGCGGGTAGTGGGCCGCGCGCACGGCGTTCAGGTTGTGCGCCTTCATCAGGAGCAGGTCGGCCCGGGTCGCCTCACGGGTGACCGCACGCCCGCGATCCGGGTCGTGCTCGTGCAGGTTCACGCCGTGCAGCAGCACCGGGGCGCCGTTGATGCGCAGCTCGTTGCCGCCGACCTCGATCGAGCGGAACCCGACGACGGCGGGGTGCACCTGGACCGTCGCCCCCTCCGCGTCGCGCAGCACCACCAGCACCCGGTAGCGATCCGGCTGCTCGTGGGACCACGGGCGGATCCCGGGCACGTCCAGGTGCGCACGGACGACGCCGGGTTCCACGAACATCCCCGAGAGCAGCTCGGCGGCCGTCGAAGAGCCGTCCCACACCGGCACGTCGACCGGTCCGGTCCCGGCCAGACGACGGCGACCGTCGAGCGTCTCGACCCACGCCTCGATCGTCCAGCCGCCCGCACGGGTCCCGGGACCGGCCACCCGCACCTCCACGTCCACGGTGCCCGTGGTCGCCCGCCCGGCCGGCACCGGCGCGCCGATCGTGGCCAGTCCGGGCAGCACCTGCACCGCGGCCAGGTGCGTCGGCGCGGTGCGGTGCACGGTCACGCTGCGCTGCAGGCCGCCGTGCCACCACTGGTCCTGGTCCTCGACCCAGCTCTGCGCCGACCACTTGGTGACGACCAGCGCGAGGGTGTGGCGGCGACCGGCGCGCACGAAGGACGTCAGCTCGAACTCGCTCGGCAGTCGGCTGTCCGTGCCACCGCCCACGAAGCGGCCGTCGACGAAGGCCTGGACCACCGCCTCGGCGGCCCCGACGCGCAGCACGACGCGCTGACCGTGCCAGCTGCGCGGCACCTTCAGCTCGCGCAGGTACACCCCGGTGGGGTTGTCGGCCGGGACCGACGGCGGGTCCAGGTCGAAGGGCATGACGACGTTGGTGTAGCGGGGCGGGTCGACCGAGCGGGAGCCGTCCACGGACCGGCCCTGGGCGTCCTGCAGCGTCCAGGCGCCCGGCACCTGCTGCTGTCCCGCGGCACGTGCGGCGTCCACGAGGTCGGCGTGGCGCACGTGCTCGGGACGGTCGCAGAGCGTGAAGGCCCAGGTCCCGTCCAGATCGATCGTGGCGTCACCGCCGCCGTCGCGTGCGGCCTGCTCGTCGTCGAAGGCGCGCACCGAGCTGCGCATCGGCAAGCGGTCGATCGAGACGACCTGTGGGTCGTGGATCAGCGGCAGCAGCAGCGGGCAGGTGTCGTCGTCGGCCACGGCGCGCACCCTACCGGCGTGACGCGCTCGGCCCGGCCGACGCGGCGCCGGGCAACCCCGCACCCCTCGACGGGGTGCCGACGCGAGCGGGCACCACGCTCGTGGCGGGGATCAGGTGGCGGAGCGCGCCTCTCGCAGCACCGTCAGCGCCTCGTCCGCGTGCAGGTCCATGTTCAGCTCGGAGCTGATGGCCGCCAGGATGCGGCGGTCGGTGTCGATCACGAACGTCGCACGCTTGTTCATGATCGGTCCCGGCCGCTTGACGCCGAACGCCGAGGCGACGGTGCGGCTGGGGTCCGACAGCAGCGGGTAGCCGAGGTCGTGCTTCGCGTCGAAGGCCGCCTGCTTGTCGACCTTGTCGGCCGAGATGCCGACACGCTGCGCGCCGACCTGGGCGAACTCGGCGGCCAGGTCGCGGAAGTGGCAGGACTCCTTGGTGCAGCCGGTCGTCATGGCCTTCGGGTAGAAGAACAGGACGACGGGTCCGCCGGCCAGGAGCTCGCCGAGCGAGACCTCGGCGCCGGTCTGGTCCTGCAGGGTGAAGTCGGGGGCGGTGTCGCCGGTGCTGAGCATGTCGGATCCTCCTCGGGCCACCAGTAGATCAGGTCGCGCGCATCGCGTCGGCCCCGACGGACGACGGCACCCGGTTCAGCGGCCGTCGGCCGGGATCAGCAGCCCTGCCCGCAGCGCCTCGCCGACCTGGGGGTCCAGGCCCTGTGCCGCCAGGTACGCGCCGATGCCGCCGTGCTCGGCGTCGATCCACTCGAGCGTCGCCCGCATCGTCTCGGGCCGTGCCGACCAGACGCCGAGGGCCAGGTCCTCGTCGCTCGCACCGCCGCCGGGCAGGCCGAACGCCCACAGCCACTGCACCTGCACCGCGGTCGCCCGGGCCGATCGGGCGTAGTCGGCGACGATCGCATCGCGCTCCACGCCCAGCAGCGAGAGCACCAGGGCGGTGACGAGCCCCGTGCGGTCCTTGCCGACGGCGCAGTGGTACGCGACCGCTCCCCCGCGCCCGTCCGGGCCGACGACCTCGGCGATCGAGGTCAGGGCGCCCGCCAGACGGGGACCGAACGCGCCCAGGATGTCCCGGTAGCGCTGCCCCAGCAGCTGGGCGAGCTCGAGTTCGCCCAGGTCGTACCAGGCGAAGGTCGGGTCGATGACCGGGTGGTGCTCGACGTCGATGCCGTCCACGCCGAACACGCCGTCCTCGTCCCGCTCGCGCTCGTCGCGCAGGTCCAGGACGCGCACGAGGCCGAACCGGCGCAACCCGTCCGCCGCGCCCTTCACCCGCTGGAGCGCGTCGCCACGCACGACCCGTCCGGGGGCGACCACCCGCCCGTCGACGGTGGGCAGGCCGCCCAGGTCCCGCGTGTTGAACACGCCGTCGCGTGCGAGCGTGACCCGCAGTGCGTCGATCGACATCGCTCAGGCCATCGACACGACGATGCCGACGCCGTCGCCGGTCACGCGCAGGTCGTCGATGCGGACCGGCAGCGTGTCGTCGCTGTCGGGGATGACCGGCAGCCCCACCTGCGCGGGGAAGCGCACGCGGATCGGCGCCAGGGAGACCAGCTCGCCCAGGCGACGGGAGAGCTGGTTGACGAACGACGGGACGACGGGCGGCAGCTCGAGCCACGCCGCCTGCACCGACAGCTCGAGGCGTCCGCGCAGCAGACGGGTCCGCACCTGGGTGCGCAGGGAGGAGCGCAGGTCCGGGAACGACTCGGGCAGCACCCGTGCGTTGCGGAGGCGTCCGCCGACGTGCTGCTCGCCCAGGTCCACCTCGAGCTCGAAGGGCAGCGGCACGTCCCCGATCGCCTGCAGGACCAGGCGGTGCGCCAGGGCGTCCACGGACGAGGCGGCCATGCTCAGCCCGACGCGGGTTCCCGAGATCGGGACCGGCAGCGCGTTGCCGCGCACCGTGGGCTGCGCGGGCAGCGCGACGGTGACGAGCCCGGAGGCGACGCTCACGTCGGCGGGTCCGGTCGCGACGCCCAGGTCCCGCAGCACGCCACCGACCTCGGGACCGAGCTCGGTGCCGACCGAGCCGACGTGCTCGCCGAGCGTCTCGAACAGTCCGGCGCCGAGCGAGCCGAAGAGCATGCCGAACATGGTGAGGATGCCCGACCACGCGGCCGGGTCCACGCCCTCGGGCACGGGAGCGGAGTCGTCGGTGCGCAGCGACACGAGCTCGGCGTCGCGCACGTCGAGCGCGATCGACACGGTGTCGTCCGCACGCAGCTCGACGGCGGGCCGGGCGAGCGCCTCGACCCGGACGGGGATCGGCGCGGGCGGCACGGGCATCGCCATGCCACCGGCCGTCGGGGCCGTCCCGATGCCGGCGTCCGCCGGCTCGCCCTCGTAGTCCTGCGCCGTGGTCGACACGTCGCCGTCGGCGACCACGACGATCCGCACACGGCCGTCGTCCTCGGCGCGCAGGTCGACCGTCGCGCCGGTCACGGTCAGGGCGAGGCGCACCGCGACCTGGCCCATCGCCGGCAGCGCGACCTGGGTCTCGAGCGGCTCGAGCGGGACGCCGGCCCCCACCACGAACAGGAGCAGGTCGTTGACCATGTCGCCGGTGATCGAGGCGCACACGGCGTGGCGTCCGGATCCCGCCGCAGCCCCGGTGCGGGCACCGGTCGTGACAGCCCGGGGACGTCGGGTCGATCCGGGCTCCGTCGGATGCGTCGCCGGCTGGTCGACCGGCGGCGTCGTGACGGCGGCGGGACGCGTCGCCGGCTGCTTCACTGCTGCGTTCCCGGTGGCGGGCCGCTGCACCGCCGGCTTCTTCGCGGTGGCCGGCTTCTTCGCGGCGGGCTTCTTCGCTGCCGACTTCTTCGCGACCGGGTTCTTCGCCGCGGCCTTCTCGGCGGTGGCGGGCTTCTTGGCCGCGGTCTTCTTCGCGGCAGCGGCCTGCTTGTCGGCAGTCCGCTTCGCCGTCGGCTTCGTCGTCGAGCCCTTGGTCCGGGAGGACCCCGTGCCACCGGCGGCAGCACGTGGCTTCGACGCAGCGGCCTTCTTGCGGCGGGGTGCCGTGACCGGCGCCGGCTGCTTGGCCTCGGACGGCGACTCGGGTGTGTCGGGACGGTCCTCCATGTCCCGAAGGTCTAGTGCACCCCGACGCAGCAGACGGCGCCCGGGTCGCCATACTGGAGCGATGCACACGGAGGAGTCGGAGGGGACGGACGGCGTGCCGGACCCCGCGGTCGGGGGCGAGCCGGAACCGGAGGGGCAACGCCGCCGCATGACCGCCGCGCAGATCGCCGATCGCCTCCACGACGCGGCGATCGAGGCCGAGTACCAGACCGGACGCCGCGAGGAGACCGAGGAAGAGGCCCGTCGCGGCGTCGTCATCCGCGTCGCCCGCATCATCGGCGGGTTCATCCTGATCGGCGCCGGCGTCGCAGCCCTGGTGCTGCCCGGTCCGGGCTGGCTGCTCATCATCCTCGGCCTGGGGCTGCTGCCCTTCGCCTGGGCCGAGCGCACGGTGCAGCTGATCCGTCGCAAGATCCCGGGTGTGCCCGAGGACGGGCGCATCCCGGTGCCCACGCTGATCGTGATGGGCCTGATCGTGGTCGCCTTCGCCGTGCTCAGCTTCCTCTTCGGGTCCGAGGTCACCAACTGGATCTCCGGGCTGTGGGGTGATCCCGACAAGCTCGTGACCTGACCGTCGTCGGCTCGGCACCCACGGGGTCCACGGCTCGGCCATGCTGTCGTGCAGCCGGATCCGCTGACCGGGCGGCCGCCGAACAGGGAGCGTGATCCCGATCGCCACCCCCGCCATCCAGCTCACCGACGTCACCAAGCAGTACCCCGGTGCGGCGTCGCCCGCGGTCGACTCGCTGTCGCTCGAGGTGCCTGCCGGCGAGCTGGTCGTGTTCGTCGGCCCGTCTGGGTGTGGCAAGACGACGACGCTGCGGCTCATCAACCGGCTCGAGGAGCCCACCTCGGGCACCGTGCGCATCGACGGCCAGGACGCGCGGTCCACGCCGGTGCACGAGCTGCGGCGACGCATCGGCTACGTCATCCAGCAGGGCGGGCTGTTCCCGCACCAGACGATCGCAGCGAACATCGCGTGCGTCCCGAAGCTGCTCGGCTGGAAGAAGGCGCGCATCTCGGAACGGGTCGAGGAGCTCGTCGACGTGATGCGGCTCGATCCGGCGCTGCTGTCGCGCTACCCGTCCGAGCTGTCCGGCGGCCAGCAGCAGCGGGTGGGCGTGGCGCGGGCGCTGGCGGTCGATCCGCCGTTGCTGCTCATGGACGAGCCCTACAGCGCGGTCGATCCCGTGGTGCGCGGCGAGCTGCGCGCCGAGCTGCGCGACCTGCACGACCGGCTCGGCACGACGATCGTGTTCGTCACCCACGACATCGACGAGGCGATCGAGGTCGGCGACCGCATCGCCGTGTTCCGCACCGGCGGCCACCTGGCGCAGTACGCGGTCCCTACTGAGCTGCTGGCACGGCCGGCGGACGACTTCGTCGAGTCGTTCCTCGGCGGCGACCGCACGCTGCGGCGCCTGTCGCTGCTGCCGGTCACCGACGCCGAGCTGGAGCCGCCGAGCGAGGACGTGGAGCTGCGGGTGCCCGCCTCGGCGTCGCTGCGCTCCGCGCTCGACGCACTGCTGACCAGCGCGAGCGAGCGAGGCCTGGTGGTCGACGACGCGGGCGAGCCCCTGGGCGTGCTGACGGTCGAGGCGATCGGCGCGATCGCGGCCGGTGACCCCGACACCGAGCCGGTCCGCCGGCGTCCGGCGAAGGCGACGCCCGCATGAGCGTCAGGACCCCCTCGGTCCTCGCCGAGCAGGGGCCGGACTCGTTCATCTGGTGGGCGTGGGTGGCGGACCACACCGACGACATCCGCGAACGGGCGCTGCAGCACCTGGCGCTGACGTCGATGGCGATCGGCATCGGCCTCGTGCTCGCGGTCGTGCTCTCGGCGGTCGCGCTGCGCTTCCGGGCGACCATGGGGCCGATCACGTGGGGCGCGGGGATCCTGTACGCGATCCCCTCGCTCGCGCTGTTCGGGTTCCTCGTGCCGATCACGGGCGCGAGCGTGCTGACCGCCGAGATCGCGCTCGTGAGCTACTGCCTGCTGATCCTGATCCAGAACGTCGTGGCGGGCGTCGACGGCGTGCCGGCGTCGGTGCGCGACGCCGCGGACGGCATGGGCTACACGCCCATGCGGCGCTTCCTCCGGGTCGAGCTGCCGCTGGCGCTGCCCGAGATCATCACCGGGCTGCGGGTCGCGACGGTGACGGTCATCGGCCTGGTGACGGTCACGGCGCTGATCGGGCACGGCGGCTTCGGGGCGTTCATCAACGACGGGCTGAACCGGCGGTTCTCGACGCCGATCGTGGTGGGCATCATCGGCTCGGTCGCGCTGGCGCTGCTGGCCGACC
>JAFAFZ010000395.1 GCA_023423215.1 Actinomycetes bacterium | reverse complement strand
CCCTGGCCGAGGCCGTGGGCGTGCTCCAGGGTGCGGCCATCCCCGCGTCGGTGCTCGAGCCGGACGTGCTCGGCACCCGCGTGCGCGACCTGCGCCCCTCGGACCTGGACCTGCTCTGCTCGACCGGCGAGGTCGTCTGGGTGGGCGCCGGCGCCGTCGGCGCGCACGACGGACGGGTGCGCCTCGTCTTCCGCGACCAGGTCGCCGCGCTGGTGCCACCGCCGGCCCCGCCCGAGGAGTCGGGAGCGGACGGCGCCCACCACGACGTGCTGCGCGCCCACCTGGCCGAACGCGGCGCGTCGTTCTGGAACGACCTGGTGGCCGCGGTCGCCGCCGCGCGCCTGCCCTACGACGAGGCGACCGTCCTGGCCGCGCTGTGGGACCTGGTGTGGGCGGGAGAGGTCACCAACGACTCGCTCGCGCCGCTGCGCTCCCGCGTCGCCGGCGGCGGCTCGCGAGGTGCCTCGGGCGCACGGTCCCGGCGTCCCGCCGGCGGCACCGCCCGTCGCAACGCCCGCGTCACGCGGCTCGGTCCTCCGTCGGCCGCGGGTCGCTGGTCCTCGACCGCCGCGCTCTTCGAGCACCCGCCCTCGCCGACCGAGTCGGTCACCACCCGCGCCCTGCAGCTGCTCGAGCGCTACGGCGTGCTCACGCGCGAGATGGCGCTGGCCGAGGGTGCCGAAGGCGGCTTCGCCGGCGTCTACCCCGTGCTGAAGGTGCTCGAGGAGCGTGGGCAGCTGCGCCGCGGCTACTTCGTCGACGGGCTCGGTGCCGCGCAGTTCGCGAAGCCGGGCGCGGTCGACCTGCTGCGTGCAGCCGGGCTGCGGCCCGACGGCCCCGAGGACGACGTCGTGCACTCGGTGCGCATGCCGTGGGAGCCGGTGGCCGAGGCCGACGCCGAGATCGACCGCTGGGTCCTGGCCGCCACCGACCCCGCCCAGCCCTACGGTGCGGCGCTGCCGTGGCCCGAGACGGAGGGCCACCCCGCCCGTGCCGTCGGCGCGTACGTCGTGCTCATCGACGGCGCCGCCTGCGCCTACCTCGAGCGTGGTGGTCGCACCGTGCTCACGTTCCCGGCCGCGGCGGACCACCCTGAGTGGCCCAAGGTGCTCGGCAGCCTCGTCGACACCGGCCGCGCGCGGCGGCTCCGCATCGAGAAGATCGACGGCCAGAGCGCGGCGGTGTCGCCGTGGGCCGACGCGCTGCGCGAGCAGGGATTCGCCGAGGGGTACAAGGGGTTGACCAAGGGCGGGTGAGGCCGGGTCGGCGATCCACGAGCGATTTCCGTAAAACCCGATCGACTTCATCAGGAATAGCGGTACGATGGTCCGCATGAGCCGACACGACACGAACGGCATCCACACGCAGCAGCCCCACGTCGACGGCGCAGCGACCCGCCCCCACCGACCGGACGAGGCGGCCCGGGCACTGCACCCCGCTGCGGCGCCGACCGGGCCGCTGGACACCTCGGTGCTGCGCGACATCGCCGTCGGTCTGGCGCAGGTCGTCGAGGCACCCGCGGCGGCCGAGCCGTGGACGCTCGAGGCCACCCGGCTGCTCGCGACCGACGCGTACGACGCCTGGATGATGGTCTGGGGCCCCGCCGCCCTGTCCGAGTCGCACGACCACGACGGCTCGGTCGGCGTGGTCCAGGTCGTGCAGGGCCACCTGCTCGAGACCTCGCTGGGCCTGGCGGACGCGCTGCCCAGCCCGCTGCGTCGCCTCGGTCCGGGCGAGCACGTCGAGTGCGCCGCGACCGAGTTCCACAGCCTCTTCAACCCGACCTCGGGTACCACCGTGACCGTCAACGTCTACTCGCCGCCGCTCGGCGAGCACTCCGTGGCCGACGGCACCGACCGCTGAGGCCGGACGGCCGAGGGGCCGGCGGAGGACCGACCGTCAGGTGGTGGCCTCCGCCGCGGCGACCGCTCGCAGCAGCTGCTCGCTGACGTCGTCGGCGGGGAAGAACAGCTCGACGGCCAGCTCCTCGAGCGTGACGTCACGAGGCGTGCCGAAGGTCGTCAGCGTCGTGAACAGCGAGAGCTCGTGCTCGCCCGCGGCCAGGCGCAGCGGCACGAGCAGCGGCGGCTCGTCGCGCGTCGCCCGGAAGCCGATCGTCGCGAGCGCGGCGACGTCGGGGTAGGCCAGGACCTCGCGCTCGAGCGCAGCGACCTCGGGGTCGCCGGTGAGCACGACCGTGCGCCGGAGCTGGTCCAGCAGGTACGTCGCCCAGTCCTCGAAGTTGCGTGTGCGGGCGGCCAGGCCGTCGGGGTGCAGGCAGATGCGGTGCACGTTCAGCGTCGGGCCCAGGACGTGCTCCGGCAGACCCGCCAGCAGCGATGCCGCGGCGCGGTTGTGCAGCACCACGTTCCAGCAGCGGTCGACCACCACGCCCGGGTACGGGTCGTGCAGCTCGAGCAGCCGCGCCATGGCGGCACGGGCGCGGGCCATGGCGGGGTCGTCCAGGGACGAGCGCTCGTAGCGGGGCGCGTGCCCGGCGGCGAGCAGCAGCGTGTTGCGTTCGCGCAGCGGGACGTCCAGGTGCGAGGCGAGCGCCAGGATCAGCTCGGGACTCGGCCGGGAGCGCCCGGTCTCGACGAAGCTGAGGTGTCGGGGCGACACGCCGACCTCGTGGGCCAGGTCCATCTGGCTGCGGTGGCGGCGGGTGCGCCACTCCCGCAGCAGCTCGCCGACGGCCGTCGGTGCGGCACTCGTGGGGGCCATGGCCCGCACGCTACGGAGCGGTCCCGTCGCACACCACTACCCGAGAGGTCATCGCCACGACGACGTCGGGGGCGCACCGTGGGTCCCGCACCGCCACCGCGGCGGCGAAGGACCCGAGGAGCACCCATGACCGAGACCGCCACGACCACCGACGCAGCGACCGACGAGCACGTCGCCGACGACGAGCGCCTCGCCGCCGTCACGGCGACCGTCGACGCCCACCTGGAGGCCTACGGCGAACCGGACGCCGACCGACGGGGGCAGATCGTCGCCCGCGTCTGGGACCCGACCGGTCGACTCGTCGACCCGCCGATCGACGGCACCGGCCACGACGGCATCGTCGAGCTGGCCGGCACCGTGCAGACGATGTTCCCCGGGCACACCTTCCGGCGGACCACCGTCGTCGACGAGCACCACGGCCACGCCCGCTACGGCTGGGACCTGCTCGACCCCGAGGGCACGGCCGTGCTCAGCGGCGTCGACGTCGCCCTGCTCGGCGACGACGGGCGACTGCTGCACGTCGCCGGGTTCTTCGGAGAGCTCACGCCGCTCACCTGAGCCCGAGGCCGTCGCTGGGGGCACGCCGTCGGCGTCGGGATCGAGCGAACCCTCATCCCGGCGTCGGCGGCTCCGATGATCCTCGTGATGGACCCAGGGATCCAGGCCATCTCGGCCCGCATCACCCAGCTGCAGCAGCGCTTCGACCCGTCGGCGGCAGCGGCGTCGTCGACCTCGACCTCGAGCTCGGCCGGCACCGGATCGGTCTCGTCCGCGACGTTCGCCTCGATGCTGTCCTCCGCCCTCGGCGTGACGGCGCTCGACGAGAGCGGATCCGGCGAGCTCGGCACCTCGACGGGGACCTCGTCGCTGCTCTCCGGGCTGCTCGGAGGCGGCACCGGTAGCACCAGCCCGTACGGCGCGCTCGCCAACGGCCTGACCGGCTCCGGCCGGACGAGCACGGGTGCCCACGCCGGCTTCCCCGGTGCCTCGACCGGCGGCACCGTCGGGATCAGCACCGCGACCCTGGTCGAGCTGCTCGTCCTCGTCGCCCGTCAGAGCGGCATCCCGGGTCTCGGCACGTCGACCGGAGCGGGAGCCGGCACCGGCGCGACCACCGGCAGCGGTGCGCTGACCCCCGCCGCACGGATGGCGCCCGGCCAGTACCCGAAGCTGTCGCCCCCGGCCGAGCTCGTCGGCTACGGCAACGGCCGCATCCCGGCCGATCGCCTGACCTCGATCGGCGTCGGCTCGCACAAGCTGTACGCACCTGCAGCGCAGGCGTACAAGGCCATGACGGCGGACGCCGCCGCGGCGGGCGTCACGATCGGCATCACCGACTCGTACCGCTCGTACGAGTCGCAGGTCGAGCTCGCCGGCCGCAAGGGCCTTTACAGCCAGGGCGGTCTGGCCGCCACGCCCGGCACGAGCAACCACGGCTGGGGCCTGGCGGTCGACCTGGACCTGAACCCCGCCGCGCAGCAGTGGATGCGCGACAACGGCTGGCGCTACGGCTTCGTCGAGGACACCCCGCGAGAGCCGTGGCACTGGGCCTACCGCCCGCAGGGCGCCTGAACGGTCGACCCGCGCTCGATCCGGGCACCCCGAGCCCGAGCTCCGCGCTGCACGCGCTCGTCCGGAGTGGTAGTCACTGGGTCGATCTGACGACCCGTCAGCTCGCCGAGCCTCCGGGGGTCCGCCATGTCCGACCGTCCACGCCGCTACGAGGGCAAGGTCGTGTTCATCACCGGCGTCGGCCGTGGCCAGGGTCGTGAGCACGCGGTGCGCTTCGCCGCAGAGGGTGCGCAGATCATCGGCGTCGACATCTGCGAGGACCTGCCCGAGTGCTACTACCCGCTCTCGACCGAGGCCGATCTGGCCGAGACGGTGAAGCAGGTCGAGGCCGCCGGCGGCGCGATGCACGCGGAGAAGGGCGACGTGCGCGACCTGTCCCGACTGCGTGAGGTCGTCAAGGCGGGCGTCGAGCGCTTCGGCCGGCTCGACGTCATCGTCGCCAACGCCGGCACCTACTCGCCGAACCCGACGCAGTTCCTCACGTCGGAGCAGTGGGACGAGACGATCGGCGTGAACCTGACCGGCGTCTTCAACACCGTGCGCGCCGGCATGAAGACGATGATCCAGCAGAACGAGGGCGGCGCCATCTCGATCACCTCGTCCACCGCAGGCCTCAAGGGCTTCTACGGCTGCCCCGCCTACAACGCGGCGAAGCACGGCGTCGTCGGGTTCATGCGCTCGCTGGCGCTCGAGCTCGCCCCGAACCAGATCCGGGTGAACACGATCCACCCGACCTCGGTCGGCACGCCGATGATCCTCAACGACGTGTTCCCGAAGCTCGTGCGCTCGGACGTGTCCGATCCCGGCTTCGACGAGGCGGCCGAGTTCCTCCGCCCTCAGCAGCCGATGGACATCCCGTGGCTGGCGCCCGGCGACATCTCGGACGCGCTGCTGTGGCTGTGCTCGGACGAGGCCCGCTACGTCACCGGCGTGACGCTGCCGGTCGACGCGGGTGCCCTCCTGAAGTGACCTGACGTGCGCCGCGGGCGGCGCGCCGGCCGCGG
>JAFAFZ010000375.1 GCA_023423215.1 Actinomycetes bacterium | reverse complement strand
CCCCCCCCCCCCCCCCCCCCCACGGCGGCGGCGTGTTCAACGCGGCGAGCGGCGTGCTCGAGGTCGTCGACGCAGGTCCGTGCGGCCCGGCGTCGCAGCTCGACGCGTCACGTGCGACCGGCACCGGCGGTGCGCTGCACAACGAGGGGGCGGTCACGGTCGAGGACGGCGCGCGACTCCTGATCACGGGCGCCGGCGGCGGGCCCGACGCGCAGACCGGCGGCGGCATCCACCAGGGCGGCGGCACTTTCCAGGTCGACGGCGAGGTCGTGATCTCGCAGACCGTCGCGGCGCTCGACGGCGGCGGCGTGTCGGTCGCGGGCGGCACCCTGCAGGTGGGCGACGTCGGCCGCATCACCGTGCGAGCTGCCCGTGGCGACCGCGACGGGGGTGCCCTGTTCGCGAGCGGCGGCCTGGTCTCGGCGCGGGTCGCGCTGCACGGGAGCTCGGCGGGCAACCTCGGCGGCGCCGTCGCGGTCACGTCGGGCGGCAACGTGGGTCTGCGGGACTCCGTGTTCGCCGACAACCAGGCGCCCCAGGGCGGGGCGATCGCGAACTCGGGCCAGACCTCGGTGCTGAACTCGACCTTCGGCGACAACGTGGCCTCGACGATGGGTGGCGCGGTCGCCCACCTCGGCGGTGCGCTGCAGCTGCGCCACGTGACCGTCGTGGCGAACTCGCCCGACGGCGTCGCGGCGTCACCGGCTGCGGCCTCGACCCTGGCGCTCCAGCGCAGCCTGCTGGCCCGCAACCAGGGGACCGACTGCGGCGGCGCGGCGCGCAGCGGCGGCGACTTCAACGTGTTCGACGACCCGAGCTGCGTCCCCACCGGTTCGGACCTGACCGACGGCTCCCGGTTCGCGGACGTCGGCGCGCAGCTCGAACCGATGTCGATCGGGGACACCGACAGCTACGGACTGCTGCCGGGGAACCCCGCGATCGACCACGTGACCGATGGAGGGTGCGGCACCCCGGACCGGGACCAGCGCGGTGCGCTCCGTCCCGTGGACGGCGACGGCCTCGACGGTGCGGCGTGCGATGCCGGCGCCGTCGAGGCCGGGGCCGCGTCGCCCCCGAGGTCCATCTCGGGCACCGTGCGGGACGAGGTGACCGGAGCACCGATGGCGGGCGTGTGCATTTTCGCCGGCGCGGTCGGCGGCACCGGTGACGGGGCGATGGCCCGGACGGGTCCGGACGGCACCTTCACCTCGTCCGTCGTCGACGGCGAGTACCTCATGGCCTTCTTCGTGCCGGTGGGTGATCCGTCCACGCCGGACGACTGCGGCGAGCAGGGCGTCGACCTGGACGTGCGACCCGAGTGGTACCGCAACGTGCCGGTGCAGCTCGAGGACGACGATCCCCAGGGCGACGTCGTGTTCCCCGACCTGGACGACGTCACGCTCGTCGAGGTGGCCGGCGTCGACCTGACCGGCATCGACGCCTGCCTGGGTGCCGGTCCCGGCGCGGGCCGGGACGCGCCGTGCGCGCCGAGCGCGACCGCAGCTCCCGGGGATCCGGCCCCGTCCCTCGATCCCCGCCCTCCGGCGCCCGACACGGCTCCCACCGGTGCCGAACGGCCCTCGGTGGCCGCGGGTGCCACGTTCCCCGCCCGGCTCGCGTTTGCCGGGGTCTCGTCGGTGGGGGTCCTCCTGCTGGGTGCGGTGACCGTCGCGATCGGCGTCGGCTTCACCGTCGTCCGCCCCCGCCGCCGACGGCTGGTGCCGATCCGGGTGCAGGACCGCCGGTACCCGCGGGGCTGAGCGGGTTTCCCACCACGCGGTGGCGGGTCCTAGGGTCAGTCCGACCCGTCCGTCGGCCGACCGCCCGCGGACCGAGCACCGCGATTCGGGAGGATCCCCGTGGCAAAGACCCCCATTCGTGTAGCCGTGACTGGCGCTGCCGGCCAGATCGGCTACTCCCTGCTCTTCCGCATCGCCAGCGGCGCGATGCTGGGCGAGGACCAGCCCGTCATCCTCCAGCTGCTGGAGATCACCCCGGCGCTGGGCGCGCTCGAGGGCGTGGCGATGGAGCTGGACGACTGCGCGTTCCCGCTGCTCACCGACATCGTGCGCACCGACGACGCGGACGTCGCGTTCGGCGACGCGCAGGTCGCCCTGCTCGTCGGCGCGATGCCCCGCAAGGCCGGCATGGAGCGCTCGGACCTGCTCAGCGCCAACGGCGGCATCTTCAAGCCCCAGGGCGAGGCCCTCGGCCGCTCCGCCGCGAAGGACATCAAGGTCCTCGTCGTCGGCAACCCCGCCAACACCAACTCGCTCATCGCGATGAACAACGCCGCAGGCCTCGAGCCCGGCCGCTTCACCGCGATGACCCGCCTGGACCACAACCGGGCGAAGGCCCAGCTCGCGCAGCGCCTGGACGTGCCCGTCTCCCAGATCACGAAGATGACCATCTGGGGCAACCACTCCACGACGCAGTACCCGGACCTGTTCCACGCCGAGGTCGGTGGCCGCAACGCCGCCGAGGCCGTCGGCGACCAGGAGTGGTACGAGAACACCTACATCCCGACCGTCGCCAAGCG
>JAFAFZ010000356.1 GCA_023423215.1 Actinomycetes bacterium | reverse complement strand
GTCGTCCGACGGCGTCACGGCGACGCCGCCCAGCAGACCGCGCGCGACGGTCGCGGTCGCTGCACCGCGTGGTCCGCAGCATGCGTCGAGCGGCGACGAGGGGTGCACGTCGTGGGCGTGGTGGCGTTCGGCGGTGGTGGTCATGGGCACGCTCGCTCCGCGCGCGGGGACGGGTCGCGCACCCGTGACCCGTCGGCATGGGCGCCCGGGACATGAGGTGCCGCTGGCGTGGAGGGCAGCGGTCCGAACGGCGCAGTACGACGGAACCCGCTGCCGTGGGCGCAGCACGCTGGGTACGGTGCCCGCATGGAGCACTCCGAGTACGTCGCGGCCGCCCGGGGCGACCTGGCGGCGATCTGCGAGGCGGTGGCGGCGGGTTCGACGGACGTGCAGGTGCCGACCTGTCCGGACTTCGACGTCGATGCGCTCGCCCGCCACGTCGGCGCCTTCTGCCTCCGCTGGACCAAGGTCGTGCGAGAGGGGCACGAGGTGCCGTTCCGGTCGATCGATGCCGAGGACCCGCCACCCGGCCCGCAGCGACGCGCCGAGTGGCTCGCCGGGGTCGGCGACGAGCTCCTGGACCTGTTGGCCACGACCCCGCCGGAGACCACGAGGTGGTCCTGGTACCCCGAGGACCCGACCGTCGGCTTCATCGCCCGCCGCGTCGCCCACGAGCTCTGCATGCACCGCGTCGACGCGCAGGGCGCGCGCGGCGTCGCCGGCCCGATCGATCCGGCGCTCGCCGCCGACGGCATCGACGAGGCCTTCTTCCTCCGCGCCCACCACGCACGCTTCGCGGCGCAGCCCCTGGAGGGCAGCGGACGCACGTTGCACCTGCACGGCACCGACGGCCCGGCCGACGGGGAGCCGGCAGAGTGGCTGGTGCGCCTGTCCCCCTCCGGCCTCGTGGTCACCCGCGAGCACGCGAAGGGCGACCTCGCGCTGCGCGGCGCCACCGGCGACCTGGAGCGCCTGCTCTACCAGCGGCCGACCTTCGACGAGGTCCAGGTGTTCGGCGACGCCACCGTCCTGGAGGAGCTCCACCGCGCCTTCACGTTCTGACTCGCCGCCCCGGATCCGGTCGAGGTCCCCGGCAGCGCCGGAATGCCTCGGGGACCGCGGTGCTTGCCGACTCCGTGACCGACACCACAGCTCCGACCGTCCCCGACCTGCCGGGCGGCCCGTACGACATCGAGTTCTTCTTCGACCCCGGCTGTCCGTTCGCGTGGCAGACCTCGGTCTGGCTCCGCCGGGTCGCCGAGCTCCGCGACCTGAAGATCGGCTGGCGCTTCATCTCGCTCAAGTTCATCAACGAGGCGAACGAGGGCCTGCCCGAGTCGATGAAGGAGGCGCAGCTCCGAGGCCTGCGCTACCACCGCATCTGCGCTGCGGCCCGTGCCGAGCTGGGCAACGACGCGGTCGGCCAGCTCTACAAGGCCTACGGCGAGGCGTACTGGTACACCGAGGGAGAGGGCGATCTGCTCGAGCGCCTCGGCGCCGCCGCCGAGCGCGTGGACCCGCTGGCCCTCGTCGCAGCGCTCAACCTTCCGGGCAGCCTGCTCGAGGCCGCCGACGACGACTCGTGGGACACGATCATCCGTGCCGAGAGCGACGAGGCGTTCCGGCGCACCGGACCGGACGTCGGCACGCCGATCATCACCTACGACCCGCCGACCGGGAACTCGCTGTTCGGTCCCGTCATCAGCGACATCCCCGACGACGAGACCGCGCTGCGCTTCTACGACGCGATGCGGGTGTTCGTCGACCATCCGGGCTTCTCCGAGCTGAAGCGCACCCATCGCGCCCCGCTCGACCTGCCGCTGTTCGCGGAGTGACACCGCTCGACGGCTGACGCCGGTCCGTGCCGCTGCGGCTCGGACGGGCGTCAGCCCGTCGTGGCACGGCGACGGACGCCCGACACCCCGAGCGCTCTCGAGCCGCCGACCAGCGCGACGGCCGCGGCGATGCACACGAACGGCTCGATCGGGAACCGGTACCTCGCCAGGGCGAAGAACACCACGGCGAAGCACAGCCAGTTCGCCAGCGCCATGCCGGTGAGCGTCAGCGCCGCGCGGTGGCGACGAGCGACCAGGGTGGCCCACCCCACGACGCCGAGCATCGTGATCGCCATCCACCCGAGGCGGTTGTAGGTCCGTGCGGCTGCGACGACCCACTCGGGCACCCCGAGCGGGTACGGGCCCCTCGTGCCGAAGTCGCGGGTGCTGTAGTACGGGGCGTAGCGCGGCTCGCCGTAGAGCGAGCGCGTGCCGGCGGCGACGTCACCGACCAGGCGGAACGGCGAGTCGGACAGCGAGGCGAACCCCAGCTCGTAGCCATGCCGGCTCATCTCGGCCTCGGACAGCCCGGCCAGGGCGGTGTACTCGTAGTGCTCGAAGCCGTACCCGTCCTCGCGATGGGCGAGGTAGAAGTTCACCCCGCCCGTCGAGGAGAGCCCCACGGGCCCGACCTGGAGCTGGTTCCGCACGACCCACGGCGTGCACACCGCTGCGGCGACGGCGACGATCACGGCGGTTCGCCGGAGGACGGCCCGCAGGTCACCCGGCCACATCACCGCGGCGACGACCGGGAGGTACACCAGGCTCTCGGGGCGGACCAGGACGGCCACGCCGAACGCGACGCCGCTCCAGCGGGCGGTGCGCGCCGACCGGTCGGGGTGCGCGGCCAGCACCAGCGCACCCAGCAGCAGCGGCGCCTGGACGTTCTCCGGGCCCAGCACGGGCGCCCAGAGCACGAGGGGCGGCATGACCGCCGCCAGACCGGCAGCGACGATCGCGCCACGCTCGGTCAGCCCCAGCTGGCGCGAGAGCATCGCGACGAGCGGGACGACCGTGGCCGAGGCGAGCACGCTCCACCAGCCGAGCCACAGCTCGGAGTCGGACCAGACCAGCCCGAAGGCCAGGAACACGATGTAGCCGGGGGTGCGCCACGCGGTCGGTTGGTCGAAGCGCTCGTAGAGCCCCTGGTCGACCCAGCGCTCGGCCAGGCTCGTGTAGCCGAGAGCGTCCGACACGGCGGCCGGCTGGGCGACGAGCAACCAGCCGAGGCGGATCGCCAGGCCGACGAGTGTGACGGTCCACAGCGCACGCAGCGCTCTGGACGACCACCCCGTCAGCGGTGCGGCATCGGGACGCGACCCCTCCAGGCGCGCGGCGGCGGACAGCACGAGCATGTGGACCTCCCTCTCCGGTGATCGACCGTACCGGTCGCAACGTCCGAGGAGGCATCGCGCCGCTCGACCGGTCCCCGCGGCGCGGCCGGGGGCCCCGAGCTACTCTTGGACGGCGTTACAGAGGGTCGGGTCCGACCGGGGGGAGGGACGTAGGTGCCGACACGAGCTGCGACCGATCGCCCTGCGCGCGGGAGCACCCGCCACGCGGGCGTCATGCGCGACGACGTCGTCGATGCCGCGCTCGAGGTGGTCGAGGCCGGCGGTGGCGAGGCGCTGACGATGCGTGGGCTGGCCGCGCGGCTCGGGGTCGCGCCGACGACGGTGTACTGGCACGTCGGTGCCCGCGACGAGCTCGTGCTCGCCGTGGTGCGCCGACAGGCGGAGCGCCAGGCGGCGTCAGACGTGCGCGGCACCACGCCGGCCGACCGCATCCAGAGCGCGGCCACCAACATCTGGCGCAACGCCCGCACGCACCACCACGTCACCGCGCTGGCCAACGAGGTCGGCGCGACGACGCTGCTCGAGCTGCCGCTCGAGGTCGCACTCGCCGCCGAGCTCGAGGCGGCCGGGCTGGACGGCGCGGCTGCCCGCGATGGGCTCCGCTCGCTGCTCGCGTGCATCGCCGGCTTCCTCGTCCTGGCGTGGCGCCCCGACGCTCGGGTGCCCGAGCACCTGCGCACCGCCTCGTTGTGGGCGACCGTCGACGACCACCGGCTGAGCGAGCGCACCCGAGAGGCGATGCGCACCTACGGCGACGCCGAGCGGATGTTCGACCGCACGATCCGTGCCGTCATCGACGACCTGCTCGACCCCCACGGCGGACGCGACGCGATCGGGGACGAGGAGGACGGCACGTGAGCTCCACCGACGGCCGACCCACTGCGCCGAGCTCGTCCTCGGCGTGGGACCACGTGCTCTCGCGTCCCGGATCGACGCCGGTCGTCGAGCCCAACGAACGGCTGGGCACGGTCGGCGGGACGGCAGCGGTGCCTCCGCAGGCACCCGAGGACTCCCGCTACGAGCTGGCGGCCCGTCCGGAGCCGCCGCCGGTGCCCAACGGCTGGTACGCGGCCACGACCAGCGCCGACCTGCCGGCCGGGGCCGTGCACCCGCTCGTCGCGGTCGGACGCGAGCTCGTCGTGTTCCGGGGCGAGGACGGCGACGCACACGTGCTGGACGCGCACTGCGTGCACATGGGTGCGCACCTCGGCGGGGGCACGGTGCAGGGCGGAACCGTCCGGTGCCCGTACCACCACTGGCGCTACGACGGCGACGGCACGTGCGTCGAGATCCCCTACTCGTCGGGTCGGATCCCCGCTCGGGCCTGCGTTCGCTCCTACCCGACCCAGGAGCAGGACGGCCTGGTCCTGTTCTGGTTCCACGCCGGGGACGCCGCACCGAGCTACCGGGTCCCGCCCGTGGCGGAGCTCGTCGCGCCGGACTGGACCGGGCCACGCGAGCACCGCGGCGAGCTGGTCGCGTCGCTCCAGGACATGGCCGAGAACAACGTCGACTACACGCACTTCCACTTCGTGCACGGGCGAGCTGCGCTCGACGAGTCGACCTCGCAGTTCCGCACCGACGGACCCTTCTCGTCGGTCGTCGAAACCTTCGACGACGGGCTCGTCTTCACCCGGCGCACCTACGGGCCGGGCATCGCGACGGTCGCGATCCCGAACCTGGCGACCATCGTCACGACGACCACGCCGATCGACCGACGCCACGTGCGGCTGATCTGGCACTTCTGGTTCCCGCCGGGGATGGAGTCGGCAGCGGACGACGTCATCGAGGCCGTGATCGGCGCGCAGGGCCTGGCTGCGGACGAGCCGATCTGGCGGGACAAGGTCTTCCTGGAGCGACCGCTGCTGGTCAAGGGCGACGGCCCCATCCTCGAGTTCCGGCGGTGGTACGAGCAGTTCTACGAGGGCAGCAGACCCGAGCGGCCACGGACCGCCGGCGCGACCGACGCCGGCACGATCGAGTGACGAGGAGCGCCACGCGGTGAACCCCCAGATCCCCCTGCACGAGCTGCTGGGCTTCGAGTTCGAGCCGCCGGTGCACGGCTCGACCGTCGCCGAGGTGCACATGCCCGTGCGCCCGCAGGCCTTCGGCTTCACCAACAACCTGCACGGCGGCGCCATCGCGACCCTCGTCGACCTGGCATGTGCGCTGGCCGCGGCACGGGCCACCGACTTCGACGCGGCGACCGAGTCGCTCGTGACCTCGGACATGCACGTGCGCTACCTGGGTCGGCCCCGCACCGATCGGGTGACGGCGCGTGCCGAGATCGTCCGGCTCGGCAGCCAGCTGATCGT
>JAFAFZ010000334.1 GCA_023423215.1 Actinomycetes bacterium | reverse complement strand
GTCCGGGCTCAACCGGCGCTGCCCGCGCAGCGTGCAGGTCACCCCGTACTCGTTCTCGAGTCCGTAGATGCGCCGGTCCATGGCGTCAAGCTACCCGCACGGGGCGCGGAGAGGGCGCAGCCCCGGCCCGGCTCGGGAGTCCGCTCGGGAGTCCGCTCAGGCAGGTGCGAAGGTGGTCCGGGTGCGGGCGAACTCGATCCCGGTGATCCGGCCCTCCTCGTCGGTCAGGCGCTCCCACTCCCGGAGCAGCAACCGTCCGCGGAGGCCGGTATGGGGGCCGTCGACGATCGTCGTCCACACGACGATCACCGGGTAGTCCAGCTGGACCTCGACCGCGGTCACCGAGGCGGTCACGGGCTCGCCGACCGCACGCTCCGACGGGGCGACCTCGGTCCAATCGATGCGGCCGGTGCCGCTCGCCACGCCCGACAGCAGGCTGAGCTCGGGGAAGTCGGCCTCCAGGCTGATGGTGCCGGCGGAGCGACCCGACGCGTCGTGGCACTCGAACCGTGCACCGGGCTCCAGCTCCATCCGGTGCGTCGACGTCGACCACGGCGAGCCCATGGGCAGCGGCGGCTCCAGGGTGGAGCGACCCTCGAACGAGCAGTCCAGCTCGGTGAAGCCCGTGTCGTCCCGCGCGCCCTCGGTCTCGAGGTTGGGCACCTCGACCACCCGGGGCAGGGTCGTCGTGGGTGCGGCACCCCGCTCCGACGGCGGGAGCTCCTCGGTGCCCGCGTCGCCGCGGCTGAGGAACAGCGCGTCGACGGCGAGCGCCAGGGCCACGACCACGAGGAGTGCGACGACGCCCAGCAGGACCAGCAGCCACCGGAGGCCCGAGGGCCTCGGTGCCGCGGGCGGCGTGGAGGGATCGGACGCCGGCCGGTACGGCGGCGGCGTGAGGGACACGACGTGCCCTCGGGTGGGTCAGCCCGCCAGCGAGGCGGCGACGACCTCGTCCTCGACGCGCCGGAACGTGCGACGCGTCAGAGCGCGGTCCAGGACGGCGACCTCGACCTCGTCCACGCCCAGGGTGCGCTCGGGTCCTGCCAGCGCGCCCACCGCTGCGGTGAGGGCCTCGGCGAACGAGCCGCCCTCGACCCAGGCCGCACCCATCCGGGTGCCGATGGCCTCGGCCTCGCCGCCCAGGACGCACCACCCGGTCTCGTCGATGAGCGTGCCGTCGTAGAGGATGTGGAACAGCTGGTCGCCCGAGGGGTCGTGGCCGACCTCGGCCACGAGGATCTCGACCTCCATCGGCTTCATCTCGTGGGTGAAGACCTGCCCGAGCATCTGGGCGTACTGGTTCGCCAGGCTGCGGGCGTCGACGTCCTCACGGCTGAACGAGAAGCCCTTCAGGTCCGCGTGGCGCACCCCGGCGATCCGCAGCTGGTCGAACTCGTTGTACTTGCCGACCCCGGCGAAGGCGATGCGGTCGTAGATCTCGGAGATCTTGCGCAGCATGCGCGAGGGGTTCTCGGCGCAGAGCAGGACGCCCCCGTCGAAGGTGCAGGCCACCAGCGCGCGTCCACGCGCGATGCCCTTCCGGGCGTAGTCCGCCCGGTCCTTCATCATCTGCTCGGGGGCCACGTAGAAAGGAGCGGTCATGACGTGGCACTTCCTCGTTCGGCGGCGATGCGTTCGAGCAGCGCCGTGCAGCGCGCACGGAGCTCGTCGTCCCCGACCCGCTGGAAGCCCTCGGCGCTGATCGTGGCGACGACCGGGAAGATGCCACGCAGCAGGTCGGGCCCGCCGGTCGCCGAGTCCTCGTCGGCGGCTTCGTAGAGCGCACGGAGCGCCAGGTCGACCGTCGCGTCCGCGTCGAGCGACTCACGCCAGCCCATCTTCACCACGGTCCCGGCGTGCAGGCTGCCCGAGCCGGTCGACGCGTGGTCGAACTCCTCGTAGCGGCCGCCGGTGACGTCGTACTGGAACAGCCGGCCGGCGCCGCGAGCGGTGTCGAAGCCGGCGAAGATCGGCACGACCGCCAGACCCTGCATCGCCGCCGGCAGGTGGTTCCGCACCATCTGCGACAGCTGGTTGGCCTTGCCCTCGAGGCTGAGCGGCGAGCCCTCGACCTTCTCGTAGTGCTCGAGCTGCAGCTGGAAGAGGCGAACCATCTCGACCGCAGGGCCGGCTGCGCCGGCGATCGCGACACCGGAGTGCCGGTCCGCGGGGAAGACCTTCTCGATCGTGCGGTGGCTGATCAGGTTGCCGGAGGTGGCCCGTCGATCGCCCGCCATCACGACGCCGTCGGCGTAGCGGATGGCGACGCAGGTGGTGCCGTGGGTGATGGTCAGACGGGCCTCCACGGGGCCGGCCGGGACCGCCGGGGAGAGTCCGGCACGGCGGACCAGAGCGGCGAAGTCCGGGCCCGGATCGTCGTCGAAGCTGAAGCTCGGGAGGTGCACAGGGCGCAGGCTACAAGGTGCGCGCTCGGCGGCGGGTCAGCCGCCCAGGCCGTGACGGGCTACTGCCCGCCCTTCTGGATGTAGGACTTCACGAAGTCCTCGGCGTTGGTCTCGAGCACGTCGTCGATCTCGTCCAGGAGCTCGTCCAGCTCGGCCTTGATCTTGGTGCCGGACTCGCCCGACGGTGCCGCCTCGTCGACCTCTTCTTCGCGACGCTGCGGGGCTGGCTTCTTCTTCAGTTCACGTTCTGGCATCTCGTACCTCCGCGTCGACGTTCACCGTACCGCGCGCCACCCCTCGATCCGCGCCGCACTTCCCGACCCTGTGACGGCCGTCGCCGCCGGGCTCGCCGTCAGCTGCGCAGGCTCCCTCGTTCCAGGGACTGCGTCCCCGGACCCCATCGCTGCCGGGCTCGCTGGCGCTCGCGCCGTCAGCTGCGCAGGCGCTGCAACAGGTCGCCGGCGCTGGTGGCCGCATCGATGAGCGGGCCGACCGTGTCCTTGGTGCCGCGACCCGGCTCGAGCATCGGCACCCGCTGCAGCGAGGTCTCGCCGACGTCGAAGACCATCGAGTCCCAGTTCGCCGCGACGATGTCGTCGGCGAAGCGCGCCAGGCAGCGCCCGCGGAAGTAGGCGCGGGTGTCCGGCGGCGGCTCGCTGATCGCGGCGACCACCTCGTCGTCGTCGGTCAGCCGCTCCAGGCCGA
>JAFAFZ010000309.1 GCA_023423215.1 Actinomycetes bacterium | reverse complement strand
CGAGTCGGTGCGGCGCCTCGTAGAGCTCGACCGTGCGCCGCTGCCCCACGAGCTCCGCGAGCCGCTCGACGCGTGCGGCCTCCTTGGGGGGCAGGATGCCCTCGAAGCAGAACCGGCCCGACGGATCGAGCAGCCCGCTGCCGACCAGCGCGACCGCCGCGGCGAACGGACCGGGCACGACCTCGACCCGCAGGCCGGCGTCGACGGCCAGCGCGGCGATGCGTGCACCGGGGTCCGACAGCCCGGGCATGCCGGCGTCGCTCGCGACCGCGACCACGCCGCCCGCGGCGACCAGCGCCACGAGCCCCGGTCCGACCTCGTCCTCGGTGTGCTCGTCCAGGCGGACGAGGCGGGGCACGTGGATGCCGAGGTGCGCCAGCAGCCGACCGGTCCGGCGGGTGTCCTCGCACGCGACCAGGTCCGCGGCGCCGAAGGCCTCGGCCACCCGTGGCGAGGTGTCGCCGAGGTTGCCGATGGGCGTGCCGACGAGGACCAGGCGCGAGGGGCCCTCACCCACGGCGCGACCGGTCGGCTCGGGCGGTCATCGGATCTCCAGCCGGTCGCCGGCGACGACGCCCCACTCGCGCAGCGCGCCCTGCGGCGCCTCGATCGCGGAGCGCGCCGACCAGCACGGGAGGGTGACGCGGTTCGGCGGCACGGTGCACACCTTCACGACCACGCCCTCGGCGTCGCAGAACGCGACGTCGATCGTGACCTGCATGCCGACGGTGTGGATCGAACGGGCGCGCAGGACGAAGACGCCGTCCACGTCGGCCCGGCCACGCAGGCCCCGCCGACGTTCGGCCCGGCTGCGCGCGACCTCGGCGCTGGCCAGCACCTGTCCGTCACGGGTCAACCAGGCCATGCCACATGCTCACACGCCCGAGGACCCCGATCGGTGCACCCGAGCGGGGTCGGACGGCCCGGCGGAGCGCCGCCGCAGCGACATCAGACGTTGAACCGGAAGTCCATCACGTCGCCGTCCTCGACGACGTAGTCCTTGCCCTCGACGCGGGCCTTGCCGAGCTCTCGCGCCTTGGCCCACGAGCCCGCCTCGAGCAGCTCGTCCCAGCGGATCGTCTCGGCACGGATGAACCCGCGCTCGAAGTCGGTGTGGATGACGCCTGCGCACTGCGGTGCCTTCGAGCCGGCGCGGAAGGTCCACGCACGCGACTCCTTCTCGCCGGTGGTGAGGAAGGTGCGCAGCCCGAGCATCCGGTAGGCGGCGTGCAGGAAGGTCGGCAGCGCGCCTTCGCCCAGCCCGAGCGCCTCGAGCATCTCGGCGCGCGAGTCCTCGTCGAGCATCGCCGCCTCGGCCTCGAGCTGGATGCACAGCCCGATGACCGCGTCCTGCCCCGCGGCTCCGAAGGCGGCGCGCACCGGTGCGAGCAACGGCTCGGGGTCCTCGAGCTGTGCCTCGTCCAGGTTCACGAGCGCCATCGCCGGCTTCGCGGTCAGCAGGAAGAACGGCGTGAGGAGCGTGCGCACGTCCTCGTCCAGGTCCGCCCGGTAGAGGGGCGTTCCCGCCTGCAGCAGCTCGATCGCCGCGTCCATCGACGCGACCTCGTCCTGGAGCGACTTGTCGACGCGCGCGGCCTTGCGGCGCTTCTCGGCCTGCTTCTCGAGCGTCTCGAGGTCCGCGTAGACCAGCTCGACCTCGAGGGTCTGGAGCTGCTCGACCGGATCGGAGGACCCGGGCACGTCGGCGTCCTCGAACGCGCGCAGGACGAAGACGATCGCGTCGACCTCTCGGATGTGGGCCAGGAAGCGGTTGCCCAGGCCCTCGCCCTGCGCCGCGCCCTCGACCAGACCGGCGATGTCGACGAACTGGACGCTCGCGGGAACGACGTTCTTGGACTGGGACATCTCGGCGAGCCGGAGCAGCCGATCGTCCGGCACCTTGGCGACGCCGACGTTCGGGTCGACGGTCGCGAAGGCGTAGGGCGCCGCGAGCGCGCCACCGCCGGCGAGCGCGTTGTACAGCGAGGACTTGCCCGCGTTGGGCAGGCCGACGAATCCGAATCGTTCCACGTGACGTCCTGGGGTGGGGGTCTGACCGGCGGACCACGGTAGTGGGTGCCGTCGCCCTCGACCCGATGCGCTACCGGGCGCAGGGCGTCTAGTGGTGGAAGGCCGGGGTGTCCGCCGTGGCGGGCTTGGGCAGCGGGCCGGTCAGGCTGTCGAGCCACGCCACCGCCGCCTGGAGCGTGTCCAGGAACAGGTAGGCCATGTCCGGGGTGAAGCCGTGGCGGACCACCACGCGCATGACCGTCAGGTCCTCGCGGTCCGGCGGCATCGGGTAGGCCGGCACCAGCCAGCCGCGCTCGCGCAGCGCCCGCGACAGGTCGTGCAGGTCCCACTTGGTGACCGACGGGTCGAGCTTCCACGCGAAGACGGGGATGTCACCGCCGTCCGAGAGCAGGGTGAAGTGCTCCATCGCGTCGATGCGCTTGGCGAGCGCCATCGCGACGGTCTGCGAGGCGCCGTGGATGCGCTCGAAGCCGGCCCGGCCGTAGCGCACGAACGTGTAGTACTGCAGCAGCACCTGCGCGCCGGGTCGCGAGAAGTTCAGCCCGAAGGTCGGCATGTCGCCGCCCAGGTAGGCGACGTGGAAGACCAGGTCCTCGGGCAGCAGGTCCTTGGTGCGCCAGACGACCCAGCCCACGCCCGGGTACACCAGGCCGTACTTGTGGCCCGAGGTGTTGATCGAGTGCACGCGCGGCAGGCGGAAGTCCCATTCGATCTCGGGCTGCAGGAAGGGCGCGACCATGCCGCCCGAGGCGCCGTCGACGTGGAGCGGGATGTCCAGGCCGGTGCGCTCCTGCAGGTCGTCGAGCGCGGCGGCCAGGTCCTTCACCGGCTCGTAGATCCCCGTGTAGGTCTGGCCCATGATCGCGACGACGCCGATCGTGTTCTCGTCGACGTGCGCGAGCATCGTCTCGGGCGTCAGGTGGATCTCCTCGCCGCTGACCGGCACCAGCCGCATCTCGACGTCCCAGTAGTTGGCGAACTTCTCCCAGACGACCTGCACCGCGGCGCTCATCACCAGGTTCGGCCGGTCCGTCGACCTGCCCTCCTTGCGGCGCCGCTCCTGCCAGCGCCGCTTCAGGGCCAGGCCTCCCAACATGCAGGCCTCGGAGGAGCCGACGCACGAGGTGCCCATGGTCGTCTCGGGCTCCGGTGAGTTCCACAGCTTCGCCAGGATGCGCACGCAGCGCTCCTCGATCGCCGCGGTCTGCGGGTACTCGTCCTTGTCGACGATGTTCTTGTCGAAGGTGTCCCGGTAGAGCTGGTCGGCCTCCTGGTCCATCCAGGTGCCGACGAAGGTCGCCAGGTTCAGCCGTGCGTTGCCGTCGAGCATCGCCTCGTCGTGCACCAGCTGGTAGGCGGCGGAGGCGTGCAGTTCGCCGGCGGGGATCTCGAAGCGCGGCACGGACTCGTACTCGGCCGCCGTGGTCTGCGGGTTCAGGATGATGTCGGCGGGCGGTTCGGACACCGGACGGGACGCGGCCTCGCGGTCGAGGGCCTCCTGCGTGCCCGGCGTGACGGTGTGCGAGGGCGGTGGGGTCTCGGTCATGGCGGCCTCCGGGGGCGTTGTCGTCCGGGTCGGACGTGCGCGTGCAACGGCCCGACTGGGCAGCGTACGCGGGGCCCGTTCCCATCGGCGGGACGGACGGGCTCCTGAGCCGCCACGACGCCGATCGACGAGCGCCGAGCAGCCCGTCTGGAGCGCGCGACCCGAGCGCGGGTAGCCTCGCACCCCTATGTCGAAGCGCACGCAGAAGAAGAAGGCCAACGTGCGACGCAAGAAGGCCAATCACGGCCGCAAGCCCAACGCTGGCCGCAACTCCTGATCCATCCCCCGTCCTGACGCGCTCCTGTCGACCCGTTCGACGGGAGCGCTGACGCGTTCGGGTTCGGCTCGACCCGGCCAAGGCCGCCGGCGCTCAGTCCAGCGGTGGTCGGTTCAAGTCCTCGGGCACGACGTAGATCAGCGGGACGCTGACGAGCGTCGCCAGGCCCTTGACCGCGATGTTCGCCCACACGAGCGACACCGCCACCGAGAACGGCACGTCGCCGCCGAAGGCGATCGCGACGAACAGGATCGAGTCGAGCGGGATGGCGACCGCGTTCGAGGTGAGCACCCGCCCCCACTGCACCCGGTGCCCGAAGCGCAGCACGAAGCGGTGGTACACCTCGGTGTCGGCCAGCTCGGCGAGCACCTGCGCGATGACCGACGCCGCCACGATGCGCGTGACGGGGGTCAGCACGGGACCGAACCACTCCTGCGCCGGGCTGGTGACGGCGACGTCCGCCGGCAGCTCGGCGGCCGCCCACAGGCCGAGCGCGAGCAGCACGTTGAACGCAGCGCCGCTCAGGATGACGATCCGTGCCGCCCACCGGCCGCCGATCTTGTGCACCAGGTCGCGCAGCGTGAACGTCAGCGGATACGTCAGCGTCCCCGCGTCGATCGAGAAGCTCGCCCAGTCCGGGCCCAACCGCAGGATGCGCACCGACATCACGTTCGCCATGAGCGAGCACGCCACGTAGGCGGAGGCCGCGACGAGCAGCCACGTGAGCGCACGCCGCGTCAGGTCGACCTCGTGCGAGGTCTGCTCGGTCGCGCTCACGCGGGCCACGGTACCGTTCGCCCATGACCAGGGACACGTCCTCGCCGGCCGCGACCGGAGCCGCGCTCCAGCTGCTCGAGGTGGTCCTCGGCGATCCTGCGTCGGCGTGGCGCGACGCCGGCTTCGACGTGGCCGACGACGGGACCTTCGCCCTCGGCTCGACGACGTTGCGCTGCACGGGCACCGGTGGCGGCTTCCTCGGCTGGTCGATCGACGGGCTCGACGCCGCGGGGCGGGACGGCGCCTCGCTGGACGGCCTGGCACTCGCCACGGGCGACACGCCGCGCGCCACTGCCGCGGCACCCGCCCCGGCCCACCCGAACGGCATCGCCTCGATCGACCACGTCGTCGTGCGCACCGGTGACGTCGAGCGCACCGTCGCCGCGTTCACCGACGCCGGGTTCGAGGTCCGCGGCGGCCGCAGCACGACCAGCTACGGCGCGCCGATGCGCCAGACCTTCTTCTGGGCGGGCGACGTCATCCTCGAGCTGGTCGGCCCCGACGAGGGCGAGCCGACCACCGACGAGGCGACCTCGATCTTCGGCCTGGCGCTCGTCGCACCCGACCTGGACGCGACCGCGTCGACCCTGGGCGAGCTGCTCGGCACGCCCAAGGAAGCGGTGCAGGCCGGACGGCGCATCGCGGGTCTGCGCGGCCGCGAGGTCGGCATCTCGCTGCCGATCGCCGTCATGAGCCCGCACGTGCGCGCCGACGCGACCTGAGCCGGGTCCCTCCGGCCGCGTTCGGCCCTCAACTTACCCATGGGTAACATAGGGGCCATGTCCGAGTATCGAGCTCCCGTCAAAGACGCCCTCTTCACGCTGCGCCACATCGGCCAGCTCGAGCAGCTGGCGGCGACCGACCGCTACGCCCACGCCGACGTCGAGACCGTGGCGGCGGTGCTCGAGGAGCAGGGCCGCTTCATGAACGAGGTGTTCGCACCGCTGAACGCCTCGGGCGACCGCGAGGGCCTGACCTGGAGCCCCGAGGGCGTGCAGACGCCGACCGGCTTCAAGGAGGCCTACGCCAAGTTCGTCGAGGCCGGCTGGCAGGGGCTGAACGCCCACGTCGAGTACGGCGGGGCCGGGTTCCCCGAGTCGGTGTTCGCCTGCGCAGCCGAGTTCGAGACGGCGGCCAACGGCGCGCTGACCATGTGCCCGGGCCTGACCACCGGTGCCATCGAGTGCCTCCAGGAGTGGGGCGACGAGGCGCAGAAGGAGATCTACCTGCGCCGCCTCGTGACCGGTGAGTGGTCCGGCACGATGAACCTGACCGAGCCCCAGGCCGGCTCGGACGTCGGCCTGTGCACCACCAAGGCGATCCCCCAGGGCGACGGCACCTACAAGATCACCGGCACGAAGATCTTCATCTCGTTCGGCGAGCACGACATGACCGAGAACATCGTGCACCTCGTCCTGGCCCGACTGCCCGAGGCGCCGGCCGGCACGAAGGGCATCTCGCTCTTCATCGTCCCGAAGTTCCACGTCGACGAGGCCGGCAACGTCGGTGAGCGCAACGACGTGAGGTGCGTGTCGATCGAGCACAAGATGGGCATCCACGCCTCGCCCACGTGCGTCATGAGCTTCGGCGACGAGGGCGGCGCCACCGGCTACCTCGTCGGCGAGGAGAACCAGGGCATGCGGGCGATGTTCACGATGATGAACTCGGCGCGCATCGCGGTGGGCATCCAGGGTGCCGCCCTGGGCGACACCGCCTACCAGAAGGCGCTGGCGTACTCGCAGGAGCGTCGCCAGGGTCGCCGGATCGGCGGCGACTCGAAGGAGCCGGCGTTCATCATCGAGCACCCCGACGTGCGCCGCATGCTGCTGACCATGCGCAGCCACATCGAGGCGATGCGCGCGCTGATCGTCTACAACGCCGCCGCGATCGACTTCTCGCGTGCCCTCGAGGGTGACGAGGCCACCGCCTGGGAAGAGACCGCCGAGCTGCTGACCCCCGTCACGAAGGCCTGGTGCACCGACGTCGGCATGGAGGTCACCTCGACCGCCATCCAGGTCTTCGGCGGCATGGGCTACGTCGAGGAGTCGGGCGTCGCCCAGCACTACCGCGACATGCGCATCGCCCCGATCTACGAGGGCACCAACGGCATCCAGGCGATGGACCTGGTCGGCCGCAAGCTCGGCATGCGCATGGGTGGCGTGGTCAACGACCACCTGCAGCGCATGCGCGACCTGGACGCCGAGCTGGCCGCCGCCGGCAAGGAGTTCGACTCGATCCGCTCGACGCTGGCCGAGTCGGTGCAGACCCTCTCGGGCGTCACCGAGTGGATCATGACCAACGGCCTGGCCGACCCGGTCCAGGCGCTGTCGGGCGCGACGCCCTACCTGCGCATCTTCGGCATCGTGACCGGCGGGTGGCTGCTCGCACGCCAGGCGCTGGCCGCGCAGGGCGAGCTGGACGGGGGCTCCGACGACGAGGCCTACCTCAAGGCCAAGATCACCACCGCCCGCTTCTACGCCGAGCAGGTCCTGCCGACCGCCGCGGGCCTGGTGCCCTCGGTGCAGGCCGGGTCGTCGGCCCTCTACGAGGTCGACGGCCAGTCGCTGGCCTCGGTCTGACGTCTCAGCCCGCCGGGCTGCTCGCCGCCGGACGGGCGGCGAGCAGCATCGGCAGTCGGCCGGCCTCGAGCTCGTCCCGCCGGTCGGCGACCTCCTGCAGGTCGCGGTAGGCCTCGGCTCGAGCTGTGGCGTCGGGCGCCTCCTCGATCCGCTCCCCGATCCGGGCGGAGCGCTCGTCGAGCTCGGCCAGCTCGTCGCGCACCGCGTCATCCATCGGGTCGACGACGGCCAGGATCCGCCACCCGTCCGCCTCGAGCCCCGCGCGTGCGTCGACGGTCGCGACGAACAGGTCCAGGTCGGCGTCCTCGGCTGCCGCCAACCGGTGGCGGCCGTAGCGGCGCACGTCGTCCGCGCCCGACCGCACGTCGTAGCCCGCACGTTCGAGCTGCAGCAGCAGCCCGGTCGCGACCTCGGACGCACGGAAGTCCGGTGACGACGACAGCCGGAGCACCTCGTCGGTCGGCACGTCGCCCTGGACCGCGCCGGCGAGCGCACGGATCGTGGCGCCGTGGCCGGCCTGCGGGTTCACCCCCCGCACCTGCCCGACGCCGATCACGACCGAGAGCGCCACCACCACGACCGCCCCGCAGAGCGCGACGACAGGACGACGCCGCTCCCCCGACAGGGACAGCAGCGACGCCGCGCCGACGGCGAGCGCGACGGCGCTCACCGACCGGTGCTCGACCAGCAGGTAGTTGAACAGCCCGCCGGTCATCGCCGCGGTCGTCACGACCGTCGCCGCCAGCGCGGCGGCCACCACGAGCGAGCCGCGCAGGAACCGGCCCTCGCCCCGGCGCCACGCGACGACGGCACCGGCGATCGGCACGCAGAGCCACACCGGGACGAACCAGCGCGGGTCGACGAGCACCTGGCCGACCGTCGACGGCCGCATCCAGCTCGGCCACCACGCGAACGACCCGGTCAGCACGCCGATGCCGCTGGAGAGCCCTTCACGCGCACCGCCGTCCTCGCTGCGCAGCAGCCGCGAGTTCGACGGGTCGCCGACGAACAGGTCGACCACCGGCAGGACCCACAGCGCCGCGGTGAGCAGCGCTGCGCCCAGGAGCGCCCGGCCCGGGACACCCGGCGCCTCGTCGCCGTCGCGGCGCCACAGCATCGCCCCGAGCCCGGCGACGACGACGGCCGCGACGAGCGGGAGCGCGACCACGTGCGCCTGGACGAGGAGCGACCCGAGCAGCGCGAGCGCCAGCACGCCCCACGGCGATCGCTCGGCGGAGGACCACCCGGCAACCACGAGGGCGCCGGCAGCGACCAGCGCGACGTAGGGGTTCCACGGGGTGCGCAGCAGGTCCGCGGGCGTGGTCGCCAGGACGACGAGCAGGGCGACGAGCACCGTCCACCCCGCGATGCGGTCGATGCGCCGCGCCAGCCACCACGCACCCGCGAGGACCGCCAGGTGTCCGGCCATCGTCGCCACGAGCAGCGCCATCGACGACGCGCCCGCCAGGCGGTACGGGACCGACAGCAGCAGGAACTGCAACGGACCGGGGTGGCTCCAGCCGAAGCGCGAGTAGACGCCGACCAGCGGCAGGTGCGAGGGGACGTCGCGCACCCTGAGCTCGATCAGCGCCTCGTCCGACACGGGCGTCCACCCGGCGCGCACCGCTGCGACCGCGCCGACGACGAAGGCGAGCACGATCGACGCCCAGGCCAGGACCTCGCACCACGTCGAGGTCGACCACCGTGCGGTCCCGCCTCGCTCCTCCACCGGGCAGTGTCTACACGGTGTCGGCCCGGTGGGCGGCGGCAGCCGTCCGGCCGTGCCGCTGTAGCCTTCGCGCCACATGTTGGATCACGTCTTCACGGATGCCATCGGCGCGCTGCGGGACGCCCTCGAGAACGCCCTGCTCGAGCGCCAGGCCTTCGAGGAGCGCTTCCACACCGACGTCCTGCTCGGCGACCTCACGTGGGAGACGAGCTACGGCATCCCCGGTGAGGGCCTTCCGCCGCGGGTCCGGGCCGACCTGACGCTCGAGTGGCCCACCTGGTCCCAGACGGCGTACCGATCCTGGTACATCGAGGAGGAGCTGCCGGAGGCGCCGACCATCGACATCGAGGTCGTGCTGCGCATCCAGCGGCTCGTCGAGGCACCCGACCCCCGTCGGGTGCTGGACGTGCTCCCGAGCGAGAGCCCGATGATCGGCTCCGAGCGCCTGACCCGCTCCGGGCCGACGGTCGAGGCCGTCTCGAACGACGACCTGACCGAGACCGAGCACGCGATCGAGGTCAGCTACGAGGGCAGCTACGAGCTCGACGAGGCGACCCTGGCCGACGGCTCGATCCTGGACGACCACTTCAGCGCGATGGGCGGATGGATCTCGTCGACCCTGGTGCGGCTCGGCGATCTGAACTTCGCCTTCCTCCCCCCGCTGGAGAAGGAGGACGACTAGGCCCGGCCGTCCGCGCCGGTGATCGCCTCGCGCAGGTGACGGCGCACCTGGCGCTGGTCGAAGCGCTCCCACGCGCCGAGGCAGCGCTGCAGGTCCTCGTCCGTGGCGCGGTGCAGCTGGTCCGAGAGGGCCCCGGCGGTGAGCGCCGCCCTGCCGCCGGCGGCGACGCCGACGGACTCGATCAGCTCGATGTCGGTGGCCAGGTCCTGGAGCCGGCCGAGCACGTTCTGGAGCTTGCGCAGCCGGCGGACTACCTGGTCCATCGAGCCCTCGGGGTAGAGCGGTGCGAACGCGACGACCAGGTACCGCAAGCGCTTGAGGCGCTTGCGCAGCTCGTGCCAGTCCTCGAGCTCGTCCGTCGCATGGGCGACGCGCCCCGCGTTGCGCACGCGCCGGAACGCGGCCATGAGCGCGGCGTCGACCACCTTCCCGGTCGGCCGCAGCGCATCCGGCCCGGGCTCGTCGCCGCCGACGCGGTAGACCGCGCCCAGGTGCTGCCAGGTCCGCACCATGCGGGCGTGGTCGGGTCCGCCCAGGCGTCGCTCCATCTCGCCGAAGCGGGTCCTGCGCCGCAGGCGCAGCGCGGCGAGCAGCAGCTCGGTGCCGTCGGCCAGCTCGTCGCTGATCGTCGGGGCGCGGCCGCCGATCGCCTCGATCAGCACGTCCAGGTCCCGGACCTGTGAGCTGGTCCGGGACAGCTCCCGCATGTCGGCGGCGAGCGCACGCCGCGGACCCTCCGCGAAGACGTCGCACCCCGCGCTCACGAGCGAGCGGGCTCGCCGCAGGGCGACCCGCAGGTCGTGCAGGTGGATCGGGTCCTCATCGCCGAGCGTCGGCTGCTCGTGGCGGCGAAGGTCCACGAGCTGGCCGTCCAGGACGAGCGGGAAGACGCGACCCGCGGGCTGCGTGCGGTCCTCGGGGCCCATGGTCCAGCTGGAGGTCATCGCCCGGTCACGCTCACCCGCACATTCTCGCAGCCCGACGGGACGTGGGCGCGCCCGTCGCGGCGACCCGACCGGCTCAGGCGGCCGTCGGCGCCTCGTCGTCGCCGAACGAGGTCGACTGCCGCTTCGAGAAGATCACGCTGGCGATCACGACGACCAGCGCGACCGCTGCGATGACGAAGCGCGCGTCGTTGTCGTCCAGGCTGATGATCGCCGGGAGGATCAGCAGCGAGACCAGGTTCATCACCTTGATCAGCGGGTTGATCGCGGGGCCGGCGGTGTCCTTGAAGGGGTCGCCGACGGTGTCGCCGATCACGACGGCCTTGTGCACGTCCGACCCCTTGCCGCCGAGGTTGCCCTCCTCGATGTACTTCTTGCCGTTGTCCCAGGCGCCGCCCGCGTTCGACAGGAAGTTCGCCATCAGCGCGCCGACGACGATCGTCGCGGCCAGGTAGCCGCCCAGGGCGTAGGCCCCCAGCCCGAACCCGATGACCACGGGCATGAGCACGGCGAGCAGCGCCGGCGTCACGAGCTCTCGCAGCGCCGCCGAGGTGCAGATGTCGATGACCGGCCCGTAGTCGGGCTTCTGGGTGTAGTCCATGATCCCGGGCTTGTCCCGGAACTGGCGGCGGACCTCCTGCACGACGATGCCGGCGGTGCGCCCGACCGCAAGGATGGCGAGGGACGAGAACAGGAACACGACGGTGCCGCCCACGAGGGCCCCGGTGAAGGTCTTCGGGTCGGCGATGTTGATGGCGATGGCGTTGAACGCCGCCTCGACGTCGATGTCGAGGCCTGGGCCCGACGCCGCGAGCGTCTCGCGGAACGACGCGAACAGGGCGACGGCGGCGATGACGGCGGACCCGATCGCGAAGCCCTTGGTCACGGCCTTCGTGGTGTTGCCCACCGTGTCCAGGCCGTCCAGGATCGCCTCGGTCTCGCCGTGGAACTCGCCGGCCATCTCCGCGATGCCCTGGGCGTTGTCGGCGATCGGTCCGAAGGTGTCCTCGGCGACGACGATCGCCGTCGTCGCGAGCATGCCGATGCCGGTCAGCGCCACCAGGTAGAAGGCGAACAGCGTGCTGCCGCCGCCCAGGCCGAGGGCGACCAGGATCGCCACGGCGATGGCGACGACCGCCCACACTGCGGACTCGAGGCCGCTCGAGATGCCCGAGAGCACCACGGTCGCCGGGCCGGTGCGACCGGCCTCGGCGATGTCGCGGACCGGCTTGAACGTCGACGAGGTGAAGTACTGCGTGACGCGGCTGGCGACCTGGCCGAGGACGACGCCGGCGACCACGGCGGCGAACATGCGCAGGCCGACGTTCGACACCTCGGCGGTGGTCGGATCGCCCACGTACCCGAACGCCAGGCCGGCGGCGCCCACGAGCGCGATGCCCGAGGCGATGTTCAGGCCGCGGTTGATCGGCTTCAGGGCGTCGGTCTCGCCGGAGCGGGCCTTCACCAGGAAGATCGACACGAGCGAGGCGAGCAGGCCGAACGCCATCATGGCGAGCGGGAAGATCAGGCCCTTGGCCGCGTTCTCGCCCTCGATGCCGATGGCCCGGAAGGCCGTGACGCCCAGGATGATGTTGGCGACGAGCACGACGCCGAAGGACTCGAACAGGTCCGAGGCCATGCCGGCGCAGTCACCGACGTTGTCGCCCACGTTGTCGGCGATGGTCGCCGGGTTGCGCGGGTCGTCCTCGGGGATGCCGGCCTCGACCTTGCCGACCAGGTCGGCGCCCACGTCGGCCGCCTTGGTGAAGATGCCGCCGCCGACGCGCAGGAAGAGCGCGAGCAGCGAGCCGCCGAACCCGAAGCCGATCAGGATCGACGAGGCGGTGTTCTGGAACACCATCACGATGAGCGTCGCACCCAGCAGGCCGAGCCCGGCGGTGAACAGCCCGACGGTGCCGCCGGCACGGAACGCGACCTGCAGGGCGTCGTCCATCACGCCGGTGCGGGCCGCCGCGGCGGTGCGGACGTTCGCGCGCGTCGCGAGCCACATGCCGAGGAACCCGATGAAGCCCGAGGCCAGCGCGCCGGCCAGGAAGGCCAACGTCCGGTACAGCCCGGACTCGACCCGGTCCAGGCCCTCGCCGGTCGCGTCGTTCAGGATCTCGGTCGAGGTGACGAACACGATGACCGCGAGCGGCACGACGATGATGAGGATCGTGCGGAACTGGCGCTTGATGTACGCCATCGCACCCTCCTGCACCGCAGCGGCGATGTCGCCCATCTCCTGCGAACCCGGGTCCTTCGCCAGCACGCTGCGCATCAGGAACCACCCGGCCACCAGCGCGACCACGGCGACCGCGACGCACAGGATCAGCAGGGTCCACTCGGAGCTCCCGAGGCGGAAGACCTGGTAGGTCCCCTCGGTCCTCGCTGCGAGGACGCTCGGAACGGCAGGAACGTGCGACATCGACTACCCCCCGGAAGTCTCGGACCGCTGGTCCGCGCCCCCGGCGGGCACAGGTTGCGCCGGAAGCTCCCGAGAGTCCACCGGAGAACGCAGGCCGCGTCAACACCCAACGTGCGATCCGTCGCACCCGGGGTGGGCGCGCATGGCGCCCGTGGACCGGGGCTCAGGCGTCGGTGGCGGCCTTGTGCCGGCGGGAGCGCAGGATCTCGATCACGATCGGCAGCAACGAGACGGCCACGACCAGCAGCAGTGCGAGCTCGATGTTCTCCTTGATGAGCTCGATGTTGCCCAGGAAGTAGCCCATCGTCGTGACGCCGACGCCCCACAGCAGGCCGCCGAGCACGTTGTAGCGGACGAACACCGAGTACTCCATGCGTCCCGCACCGGCCACGACCGGGCAGAACGTCCGCACGATCGGCACGAAGCGGGCCAGCACGATCGCCCTCGGACCGTGACGGGTGAAGAAGCCCTGGGCCTTCTCGAGGTGCTCGTGCTTGAAGAGCCGCGAGTCCGGCCGCCGGAACAGCGCCGGGCCGGCCTTCTTGCCGAACGCGTAGCCGACCTGGTCCCCCACGACGGCGGCGATGAACACGCCGACCAGCACCACGAAGATGTTGAAGTGGATCGGGTTCTCGCCACGGGCGAACGCGCCCGCCGACGCCATGCCCGCCACGAACAGCAGGCTGTCACCGGGCAGGAAGAAGCCGATCAGCAGCCCCGACTCGGCGAAGACGATCGCGAACAGCAGCACGTAGCCGCCGCTGCGGATCAGCTTCTCGGGATCGAGCCACTCGGGCATGAGTGCGAGCAGTGACGCCAGGTTCCCCACGGCCGGTCAGGCTACGTCACCTCGGGCGCCGCACACAGATCCCGCCGACCGGAGGTCCGGGCGGGAAGCCCGAGCCGGTCGGGAGGTCAGGGCGCTGCGGTCGTGGTGGTGCTCTCCTGCGGCGGAGCCGTCGTCGTGGTCGACGAACCGCCGGCCTCGCTGGCCAGCAGCTGCGCCGCCTGCGCGACCAGCTCGCGCGCCTCGGCGACCAGCTCGGCGTAGCCGACCGGGTCCCCGGAGCGCAGCTGCTCGTCGGCCGCGGCGAACTTCTCGTCGGCCGCCTGGACGAGCTCGGTCGCGGTCCGGCCGTCGCCGCCCGGCGTCGTGGTCGTCGGCGAGGTCTCCTCGTCGGACCCGCCGTCGCCGGGCTCGTC
>JAFAFZ010000275.1 GCA_023423215.1 Actinomycetes bacterium | reverse complement strand
GCGTCGGGCCGGTCGCCTACCTCGTCGGCGACGCCGCGGCCGCCGTGGTCCTGTCCGCGTCGGACGATCCGGCGCGTGGCGTGCTCGGCGGGTGGATGGGCAACGACGGCAGCGTCGCTGACCTCGTCGGCACGCCGGGCGTGCTGCCCTCCGCGGCGGGGGAGCGGGACGACGCGCTCCGGCTCCGGTTCGGTGAGGGCTACGACGAGGTCGCCGGCGGCGCCTGGCGTCAGATCGGCGGGGCGGCGTTGAGCGCCGCCGGGGTGCCCGCGGACGCCGTCGGGCGGTTCGTGGCGAACCAGGCCGGCCGACAGCGCGTCGCCGCTGCCGCGGCCGCGGCGGGCGTGCACGCCGATGCGGTGGTGGACGTCATGGCGCGCACGGCGAACGCCGGCTGCGCGTCGTTCCTGGTCGCCCTCCACGACGCGCACCGCCAGCGATCGACGCCCTCGTCGGTGCCCGGCGAGGACCGGCCCGACGACCTCTGGTTGCTGGCGTCGGTCGGCGGCGGCCTCTCGTGGGGCGGGCTCGTCCTGCGGCCCTGACCGCCCGGAAGCGGCGCGGCCGCGCCGATCGCGTGGCGTCGTAGCCTCTCGCCCGGTGGCACCGCCGCCGCCACGGGGCGCGACAGGAGATGCACATGACGGCGACGGACGGTCCGCAGGACGAGCGCTGGCCGGCGATCCCGATCGAGGAGTGGGCCGACACCCGAGACACGCTGCACCTGTACCTCCAGGTGATCGGCAAGGTCCGCATCGGCTGCGAGCCGCTGACGAACCACTGGTGGAACAGCACGCTGTACGTGACCGCACGGGGGCTCACGACGTCGCTGATGCCGCACCCGACCGGTCCCGCGTTCCAGATCGACCTGGACCTGGTCGACCACCAGGTCGTGGTGGACACCGTCGACGGCGGACGACGCACCCTGCCGCTGCAGCCGCGCACGGTCGCGGACTTCCACCGCGAGCTGCACGAGCTCCTGGACGAGCTCGGCGTGCACACGCCGACGTGGCCGGTGCCGGTCGAGCTGCCCGACGCGATCCCCTTCCCCGACGACGACGTGCACGCCAGCTACGACGCCGAGGCCGTGCACCGGTTCTGGCGCGCGCTCGTCGCGATGGACGAGGTGTTCACCCGCTTCCGCGCCGAGTTCCTCGGCAAGTCCAGCCCGGTGCACCTGTTCTTCGGCGCGATGGACCTGGCGGTCACCCGGTTCTCGGGTCGCACCGCGCCGGACTACTCGGGCGAGGTCCCGAACTGCGGCCCGCACGTGATGCTCGAGGCGTACTCGCACGAGGTCAGCAGCGCCGGGTTCTGGCCGGGCGCACCCGGCGCCGAAGGCACCTTCTACTCCTACGCCTACCCCGAGCCGGACGGCTTCCGCGACGTCGAGGTCCGCCCGGGGGCGGCGCGATGGGACGAGGGGCTGGGCGAGTTCGTGCTGGCGTACGAGGACGTGCGCACTGCTGCCGATCCCGACGAGGCGCTGCTGTCGTTCCTCCGCAGCACCTACGAGGCGGCGGCGGACCTGGCCGGCTGGGACCGCGCGGCGCTCGAGCGCTGAGGCGGAAAGCCGATCGCCGTTTGCCGCCCTTCCATCAGCTCAGAGATTGATCGTCTGCGGAATATCGGTTCGGACGCCATTGCCCACTTGACCGTTGACGTTGTCACCCCAGCACCAGATCTCGTCAGATGTCGTACGGGCGCAAGTGACCTGTCCCCCGGCGTCAATCTCGACGGCCGCAGGAACTGCTGGTACTGCGGGCTCGCTCAGCCAGGTCATCAAGCCGTTCCCCAGTTGGCCGCGCACGTTATCTCCCCAACACCGAATCGACCCGTCGATCAGGAGCGCGCACGTGTGCCGCGTGTTCTGCTGCCAGTTCGCCGAGTGGCCGACCGCCACATCGGTTGCGCCGTCGACACCGCCGACCTGCGAGGGGGTCGTGCTCCCTCCGCCCCAGCACCACACGGTCCCGTCGGCCTTCACTGCACACGTCCGTCCGCCGTCGGCCTCCACCTTCAGCACGCCTGCCAGTCCGACAACGGTCGCCGGCGTCGTAGAAGGTGCTGTGCTGCCGGTGCCAAGTTGACCCAACGCGTTCGCCCCCCAGCAGGCCACCGTGCCGTTGGATCGGACGCCGCAGGAGTGCTCGCCTCCGGTAGCGAGGTCCGAAACGCCGCTTAGACCTGTGACCACCTGGGGAGCTGTGTACCAATCCGCGGGGGCTCCGTTCCCAACCTGCCCCGAGTTGTCGTTACCCCAGCAGCTCACCGTCCCGCTCGACAGTCGTGCGCACGTGTGCTCCCAACCCGCAGAGACCTCCAGGACGTTGTTCAGGCCCAGTACCTCGCGAGGAGTGCCGAACCCAGGGATCCAGATCCCATCATTGATGTCCTCGTTGCCCATCTGACCTGCGCTGTTGCTGCCCCAGCACCACACGGAACCGCTGGCGCGAACAGCGCAGCTATGTGCGTGTCCGCTGTCGACCTGACTCGCCGATGGGAGCAGTGAGGTGGTCGGTAGGAATTTCCTCCAGAGCTGTCCATCTCCGATCTGTCCGCTCTCGCCGGCGCCCCAACAGACGGGCTCGGCCTGGGTTGCGATGCACGTGTGATTGGGGCCGACCGAGAGACCCGCAGCGTCGTTGACTTCGGGGACCTTCGATGGCACTACCGAGAAATCAACGGTGCCGGTCCCGACCTGTCCCTGGTCATTCCGTCCCCAGCAGCGCACAAGACCTGATGTGGTCGTGGCACACGCCGACGTGCCACCGACAGTCATCCGGCTGGCATCGGTGAGTCCCGTCACGGTCTCGGGTATGGACCGGTCGAACTCATCAGCGATGTACCTAATGGGAGTGTCGGTGCCGCGTTGACTTCCGCCGCCCCAACACGCAGCACTGTTGTCCTGCCGCACGGCACACACGACGCTGCCGCCCGTCCCGAAGGCCTTGACATTCTGCATTCCGCCGGGGCTCGAGAACAGGCTGCTCCACAACGACCAGCAATGCAGAGCTGCCGAACTGTCGAGGGCGCACGTGTAGGCATCGCCAACCTCGACCGAGCGTGCATCCACAATCCCTTCACGCGGCACAGGCACGGTCGACGTCTGATCTGCGTCGGTTCCCCAGCACACGACCTGGCCGGACTGAATCGCGCACGACGCGCTGCTCCCGACCGAGAGCGCCGACGCGTTGGTGATCCCCGACACGGGCTGCGGCACCCAGGCATCGGCGTAGTTGTTGGTGCCGAGCTCGCCATTCGAGTTGCTGCCCCAGCACAACACGGAACCGTCGACCTTTCGGGCGCAGGTATGACTGAATCCGGCGGTGATCTGTTCGACGTTGCTAAGGCCCTGCACCGGGGTCGGCACCCACGAGTCGTTGGTGTTGCCGGTGCCGAGCTGCCCGTACGAGTTGTCGCCCCAGCAGACCGCAGATCTGTCAGGCCTTACCGCACACGAGTGGCGTGAGCCAGCGTCGACCGACCGCGCGCTGACGAGACCGAAGACCGGCCGCGGGGTGCGTGCGGCTCCGTTCGTGCCATCGCCGATCTGTCCACTCTCGTTGGCTCCCCAGCAGACAACATCGCCGGTCGGCCGCACTGCGCACGAGTGGGAGCCGCCAGCGGCGACCTGTGGTTGGAGCGGCGACGGGATAGTTGGCTCGGTTGGGGTGCCCGTGGGCGGCGTGCACGCAGCGATTGTTCCAGCGGCCAGCAGCACGACCAGCGACACTACGGCGCGCGACGAGCGGTTCCGCATGGGCCCACCTCCCTCTCCGTTGGCGGACCCTAGTGGTCGACAATTCGTCGCTCAACTAGCGCGGCACGTCTCGCGATTGCAGCCGCATCTGGAGGGTGTGGTCGCGCGACGCGACCGGCTGGGTCGCGACAATGCTGGGAGGACCGATGTAGCCGGCCGACGGAGGAACCCACATGATCACACCACTCGACCAGCTGCCCGACGGGGTCATCGGCTTCCGGGTCTCGGGAGAGATCCATGCGGACGATTACCGCGACGTCCTGCTCCCGGCGGTCGAGGCCGCCGGCGAGGCGGGCGGGATCCGGATCGTCCTGCTGTTCGAGGACTTCGAGGAGCTCAGCGGCGGCGCCATGTGGCAGGACCTGAAGATGGGCACGCACCACCTGAGCGCCTGGAAGAAGACGGCGTTCGTCTCGGACCTGGCCTGGATGCAGCACCTGGTCGCCCTGTTCGGCTGGATGTCGCCGGGGCAGATGCGGCGGTTCCCGGTCGCCGAGCTCGACGACGCGATCGCCTGGGCCTCCGAGTAGCCGTCACCGAGGACCCGGGCCCGCGAGCCCGGACGGATCAGCCGAGCTGCTCGCGCAGGGACGTCCGGCGCGCCTCGAGCTGCTCGACGATCTGTGCGGCGTCCTCGAGCTCCCGGATGAGCACCGCGTCGTCCGAGGTGTCCGGCAGCGCGTCGGGGTCCTGGCGCTGGTCGCGCAGCTCGTCGAGCGTCTGCTGCGCGCTCGCCAGGCTCGTCTCCACCTCGTCCAGCTCCGTGCGGAGCTCCTGCTCGTTGGTCATGACCGAGATCGTGGCACGCACCGGGTCACGGTGCGCGCCACGCGCTCGTTCGTTCAGCGGGCGGCTCGGTGGCTCAGCGGCTGAGCTTGCGGAACGCCCGCACCGCGAGGGGCAGCGCCTCCGCCGTGATCACGAGCGGCCACAGCACGGCGAGCTGCAGGGCGTGCTCGCCGACCCATCCGGTCGGGTCGCCGGTCGGGTTGCCGAACAGCTCGCGGGTCGCGGTCGTCGTGGCCGAGAGCGGGTTCCACTCCGCGATCGTGCCGAGCCAGACCGGCAGCAGCGCCGTCGCCACGAACGCGTTCGAGATCATCGTGACCGGGTAGAGCAGGCCGTAGATCGAGTTCGCCATCTCGGCGGACGTCGCCTTCAACCCGAGTAGGATGCCGATCCAGAGGAAGGCGAAGCGCAGCAGGAGCAGCAGTCCGAACGCAGCGAACGCATCCGCCGTCGAACCCTCCCAGCGCCACCCGACCGCGAGTCCGGCGAGCACCATCACCACGAGGCTGAACACCGAGTACACCATGTTCGCCAGGCAGCGGCCGACGACCACCGCGGAGGGGGCCATCGGCATGGAGCGGAACCGATCGGTCACCCCTTTGGCGGCGTCGGCCTGGACCGAGGCGAGCGTCTCGCCGATGCCGAACGCCATGGTCTGGACGAACATGCCCGGCAGGACGAAGGCCTGGTAGCTGCCGCCGCCGGGCACGACCATCGCGCTGCCGAGCACGTAGGCGAACAGCACGACGAACATCACCGGCATCAACAGACCCCACAGGATCATCTGCGGTTCGTGCACCCACTGGGCGACGTCGCGTCCGGTGATGAGCCACGCGTCGCGCGCCGCCCGACGCAGACGGCCCAGCCCGCGTGGCGGCTCGAGCACGGCCGAGGGGACTGCCATGGTCGTGCTCACGCTGCCACCTCCTCGGCCTCGTCGGTCGCATCGCCGTCGTCGGCCGCTCGCGTCGGATGGCCGGTGAGCTGCAGGAACACGTCGTCCAGGGTCGGGCGACGCAGTCCGATGTCCGCGACGTCGATCCCGGCGGCGGCCAGCTCCTGGACCACTGCCGAGAGCGCTCGAGCGCGGTGCGCCACCGGAGCGCTGATCGTGCCGGTCCCCGAGTCGACCTCGAGCGCGCCGTCCGCAGCGCGTTCGACGATCGTTCGTGCGCGTTCCAGCTCGTCGCCCGACCGACGCTCGAGCACGACGTCCAGGCGGTCGGCCCCGACGAGCGCCTTGAGCTCGTCGGGCGTGCCCCGGGCGATCACCCGCCCGGTCTCCATGACGACGACGTCGTCGGCCAGCTGGTCCGCCTCGTCCAGGTACTGGGTCGTGAGCAGGACGGTGGTGCCCCGCTCGACGAAGCTGCGGATGGCGGTCCACACCTCACTGCGGTTGCGCGGGTCCAGACCGGTCGTCGGCTCGGCGAGGAACAGCACCTGCGGCGCGAGCAGCAGCGTGACGCCCAGGTCGAGTCGCCGGCGCATCCCGCCCGAGTAGCGCTTCACCGGGCGGTCGGCGGCGTCGGTCAGGCCGAGCTGCTCCAGCAGCTGCTCGGCTCGCCGACGAGCGTCGCGACGGGAGAGCCCGTTGAGCCGCCCGAACAGCACGAGGTTCTGACGTCCGCTGAGGATCTCGTCGATCGCCGGCTCCTGGCCGCTCAGGCCGATGCGGTGACGGACCAGGGCGGCCTGATCGGCGACGTCGGCGCCGGCGACCCGCGCCCTGCCACCGTCGGCGTGCAGCAGGGTCGTCAGGATCCGCACGGCCGTGGTCTTGCCGGCGCCGTTCGGGCCGAGCAGGCCACAGACGGTCCCGGCGGCCACGGACAGGTCGAAGTGGTCCAGCACCCGGTGCTCGCCGTAGTCCTTGATCAGTCCTTCGGCACAGATGGCCACTTCGGTCGAGGGAGGTGGTGACCCCACGGGCGGGGGAGTCTCAGAGGTCGATGGTGGTGCGTGCACGGCGGCTCCTCGGTGTGGCGTCCTCATCCCGTCCCGTGCCGACGAGCAGAACTCAGTACGACGTACGAGGTGGGGTGGCGAAGGTAACGTACGCCGTACGGGGTTGCAAGGGAGACTTGGATCCCGGGCCCGCAGCGCCGACGGTTAGCCTCCGGCGGCGATGCGGCGAGAGGAGACGCGGTGACGGACCTGCCCAGCGAGTTCATGGCGGTGCCCACGCGCCTCGGGGCGTCGGCCCGCTTCGTCGGCGCCGAGTTCACGATCCAGGTCGTGCCGCAGGAGGCGACGCTGCAGCTGGGCGTTCTGCGGGCGAGCGTCATCTCGTTCGCGATCGACGCGGTGTCCGGCATCCTCGTGGACCACGACCCGGACGCCTGGGCCTTCACGACCGACATGTCCATCCGCATGCTGCCGATCCCGGCGCCCGAGCTCGTGATCGCCCGGAACACGATCCTGCGCGAGGGTCGCCGATCGGTGACGTGCTCGGTCGAGCTGAACGACCTCGACGGCGGGCCGGTCGCCACGGGCGCCATCGGCTTCGCCCGGGTCCCGCGCAAGCCGGACGACCCTCCGAAGCACAGCCTGACGCCGGAGGAGGCGCCCTCGGTCTTCGCCGACCTCGGCTCGCTCGACCTGCCGCTGCGCGACGAGGCGGGCATCGAGGTCCTCGATGCCGCGAACGGCGTCGTCCAGATGCTGGTGACACCGCGGGTCGTGAACCCCGCCGGAACCCTCCAGGGTGCGATGGTCGCGCTGCTCGCCGAGGCGGCCGCCGAGGAGCTGGTCGGCGCACGCCTCGGGGTGCCCGTGGTGGTGACCGAGCTGGACCTGCGCTACCTGGGCAAGGCACACGTCGGACCGGTGCGGACCCGGGCCCACGTCCTCGGCGACGGGCCGGACGCGGCGGTGCGCGTCGAGCTGTTCGATACGACGAACGACGCCGTCACCACGCTCGTCTACGCCCGGGCGGTCTCGCTGCCGGGGTGAGGCCGCGCCGCCTCAAGGGTCACGGCAGGTCGAGGCGGCGGCGGCACGGCTCGATGTCGCTCAGGCCGTGGCGTGCACCATCCAGCAGGCAGCGGTGTAGCGCAGCTCGTCGCCGTCGACGAAGGGGTCGAACGCGGGCCGCACCACCTCGGCGATCTGCGCCCGCCGCGCGTCGTCCGCGTCGGTGAGCGCCCGGCCCACGGGACCGAGGCGCGTCGCGTAGCGATCCAGCTGGGTGAGCGGGAGTCGGCACTCCAGGTCCAGTGGCACCAGCTCGACGTCGTGCCAGCCCGACGCGTCGAGGAGCTCGTGCACGTGCGCCGGATCGGCGAGTCCGTAGGGCCCCGGCTCGCCCGGCGCGGGTGGCGGCAGGGGCAGCACCCCGGAGGCGGCGCGTGCTGAGGTCGACATGAACGGGTTCTCCTCGGGCCGGCGCCACACGGCGACGCGCAGCGCGCCGCCGGGTGCGGTCGCACCGCGCAGGTTGGCGAACGCCGCGACCTCGTCGTCGAAGAACATGACCCCGAAGCGGGACACCACCACGTCGAAGGGCTCGGCGTCGAACCGGTGCCGTTGGGCGTCGCCGAGGACGAACCGCGCCGAGGAGCCCTCGTCGAGCGCTCGTCGTGCCGCGACCTCGAGCATCGGCTTCGACACGTCCAGGCCGACGCACGCCGTGGCGCCGTCCCCCTCGGTGTCGGTGGCGACGCGGTCCACGTGGCGGGCGAGCGCCAGGGTCGTGGCCCCGGTCCCGCAGCCGACGTCGAGCACCCTGCGAGCCGAGACGGCCGCCGACGCGTCGACGAGCGCCTGCTCGAACGGGCGGTACATGGTGTCCAAAACGTCCTGGAGCTCGATCCAGGTGCGACCGAACGAGCCGTTCCACTGGAACGCCTCGTCGTGTGGCGTCGCCTCGTCCGAGGTCACGGGCTGCGGTTCCGGATCGTCCATGGGGCTCCTCGGGCTGGGCGCAGGACCCTCTCTAGTCGGTCGAGAGGTGCCGGACCACACGTCGCTGCGCGTCGACCTCCTCGGGTCCGGTCCACGCGCTGATGTGCGTGCCCCCGGAGATCGTGACGACCTCGACGTCCGCCAGCTGCGACGCCGCATGCTCGGAGTGGGCGTAGGGCACGTCGCTGTCGGTGTCGGCGTGCACCAGCAGCACCGGCGCTCGCACGGCCGAGAGGTCAAGGTCGATCGTCGGGAACCGAACACGATCGTTGGCGAAGCCGTGCTGGCGAGCGCCCGACACCGTGGCCGACCAGTCGAGCACCCACTGACGACGGGACTCGTCCTCCCAGATCTCGGCGACGAGGGCCTTGGCGTCGGCCCTGTCCAGATCGCCCTCCTCGGTCACGAGCGCCGTCACGGTGGTGTGCGGAGCGTGGCGAGCGAGCTGGCGGAGCAGCCACGCACCGGGTCGGCCGAAGAGCGACTCCTCCTGGTGGGGGTGCTCGAAGGTGTACGGCATGGACACCGCGGCGAACGCCGCCAGCGCTGTGACGCGCTCGGGGTGGTCGATGGCGAGCTGGTACGACGACGGACCACCGCCCGACCAGCACGCGACGGCGAAGCGGTCGATGCCGAGGTGGGTCATCAGCGCGGCGTGCAGCGCTGCCTGCTGGGCCGGGGCCGACCGCTCCTCGGTGAGCGGCGTGGCGAGGTAGCCCGGTCGGGACGGTGCGATGACGCGGTGGCCGGCGTCGACGAGGAAGCGACCCATCAGCTCTGCCTGGTCCCAGCCGCCGGGGGTGCCGTGCACGAAGAGCACCGGTGACCCGTCACCGCCGCTGTCGTGCACCTCGATGGGGCCGAGCTCGGTCTCGCGGACCGCGACGCCTGCCGGAACACGTCGATCGTCGGTGTGCTGGTCGGTCATCGGTGGACCCCCTCGTCCTGCGGTTGCGGCTGCGGAGGCGGATTGCGTCCACCTGGATACAGTACCGGGATGCCCGCCGAACCGGACACGAGACGCCGAGCGCCGTACCGGAAGGCGGCGGAGGTCCGGGCCGACCTGCTCGCTGCGACCCGGGAGCTGCTGTCCGAGCGCTCGGTGCGCGCCGTCACCGTGCGGGACATCGCCGCGCGTGCGGGGGTGCAGCACTCGATGATCACCCGTCACTTCGGCTCGAAGGACGCCCTGGTCGCACAGGCGGTCGGGAGCGCGGCGGCCGAGTACGCGCAGGCGTTCCGTGCCGCCCAGGATCCCGTCGAGGGCTACGTCCTCGCGTTGCGACACCTGCGAGCGCTGCCCGGCACCGGCCTGGTGCTGAGCGCCGGTGGCGACGAGCGAGCGGACGGGGACGAGGACTCGCAGTTCCCCGGCGTCGCCCAGCACCTGGGTTCGCTGCTCGATGCGGGAGCGCCGGACGACCTGCGGACCCGGGTGCTGGCGGGTCTGCTCGCCAGCGCCGTCCTCGGCTGGTCGCTCGGGCGCGACACGGCGATGGACGCGTTCGGCATCGGCCGTGAGCGGACCGCCGAGGTCGACGCGCTCGCCGAGGAATTGCTCGCCGAGCTGATCGCCTCGCAGCTGCCCGCGCACGAGGCGTCGCCGGCCCGTCGTTGACCCCGGACCACGGTCCGGGCCGTACCCTCGGGTCCATGCGCAGCCTGACGATCGGAGAGCTGGCCGCCGAGGGCGGTGTCGGGGTCGAGACGATCCGCTTCTACGAGCGCAAGGGCCTGCTGGCCCCGCCCGAACGCACGGCGGCGGGCTACCGCCAGTACGACGACGAGGCCGTCGGCCGGCTGCGCTGGATCCTCCGGGCGAAGGAGCTCGGGTTCACCCTCGCCGAGATCTCGGAGTTGCTCGACGCCGGCGAACGCACGCCGGCGGGGATCGCCGAGGCGGCGACCGCGAAGCTGGTCGAGGTCGACGGCGAGGTCGAGCGGCTCCGCAAGGTGCGCGCCCGACTCGAGTCGCTCGTCGGGCTGTGCGTGGGCGGCGACGGCATGGCGTGCGTGCGGCTCGACGCGGCCCCAGCGGCGCCGGTCGCTGCAGCGCCGACCCCTGCCGACCGACGTGGTCCGACGTCGCGGACCATCCACTCACTCCAGGATGCGAGCGAGCTCCTCCCGTAGCGACGCCCGGCCGCGTGCGCCGACGAGCCGTCCGACCAGCTCGCCGTCGCGGAACACCAGCAGCGTGGGCAGGCTGCGGACGTCGTGGCGACGGCCGATCTCGGGGTGCGCGTCCTGGTCGAGCGAACGCACCTCGATCCGGTCGGCCAGCTCTGCCGCGACCGCCTCGAGCTCGGGCGTGAGCGCGTGGCACGGCGGGCACCACTCGGCCCAGACGTCGACGACGACCGCACGTTGAGCTGCGGCGATCTCCTCGTCGAAGGTCGCTGCGTCGATCGGTCGGATGGTGGTGGTGTCGTGCACGGGGTGCCTCCGGGTGGAGATGGTCGGGCGGCCCTCCGACCGCTGCGTCGAGCGGTGGAGCGGGCCTCGATCGCACCGTACGGCCCGTTCCACGGTCCGGGGTCAAGCCGTCGTGCGTCGCGTCCGCCGGGCCTGCGGCGAGCGGAGCGGCCGGTCCTGGACCCGAGGCTCGGAACGCGGACCGTTCGCACGGACCCTTGTGCGGCAGCAACATGGACGCGAGGCTCTGGGCAGTCGATGACCTGGTCGGGAGGTACGTGACGTGCGCAAGGCCCTGGTAGCAGCGGTGTCCGCAGCGGCGATCTCGGGGCTGGTTGCGGCCTGCACGCCACCTCCGGGACCGGCGGTCCCCGGCAGTCCGACCGGCAGGGATCCGTACTTCCCGGCCGCCGGCAACGGCGGGTACGAGGTCGAGGACTACGACCTGACCTTCGACTACACGCCGACCACGCAGGCGCTGGCCGCGACGGCCGTCCTCACGGTCAACGCCCAGGCGACGCTGTCGCAGTTCAACCTGGACCTGCGCGACCTGGACGTGTCGTCGGTGACCGTCGACGGCGCACCGGCTGCGTTCAGCCACGCGGATGGCGAGCTGGTGGTCACCCCCGCTGCCGTCCTGCCGCAGGGCGGCCAGTTCGAGGTGGTCGTCGAGTACGGCGGGACGACCGGGCAGCCGCTCGACAACACCGGCGCCCTGTACGGCTGGGTGTCGTTCTCCGACGGCGCGTTCGTGGCGAACGAGCCCGAGGGCGCCAGCACCTGGTACCCCGTCAACGACGTCCCCTACGACAAGGCGACGTACACCTTCACCGTCACCGTGCCGGACGGGACGACGGCAGTGGCCAACGGTGACCTGGTCGACACGACCTCGACCGGTGGGCGGACCACGTTCACCTGGCGAGCCGACGACCCGATGGCGAGCTACCTGTCGATGGCGGCGTCGGGCAACTACACGCTCACGACCGAGACGACGCCGGCGGGGCTGCCGATCGTGAACGCCGTGGACGACGACCTGCCGCCCGCGGACAAGGCGACCGCGGCGACCCGCCTGGCACTGCAGCCCGACATGATCGCCTACTTCGAGAGCGTGTTCGGTCCGTATCCGTTCTCGTCCTTCGGGGCCGTGATCGACGACGACGAGGACGCCGGCTACGCGCTCGAGAACCAGACCCGGCCGATCTACTCGGGCGTGCCGTCCGAGAGCACGATCGCCCACGAGCTCGCGCACCAGTGGTACGGCAACAAGATCACGCTGAAGCAGTGGAAGGACATCTGGCTCAACGAGGGCTTCGCCACCTACGCCGAGTGGATGTGGACCGAGCACCGCGGGCTCCAGACCGCCCAGGACGAGTTCGAGTCGGTCTACGCCCGCCCGGCGACCTCGCCGTTCTGGGGCGTGATCGTCGCCGACCCGGGCGCCACCGGGCTGTTCAGCAGTGCGGTCTACGACCGTGGCGCGGCGTTCCTCCACGCACTGCGGCTGACCGTGGGAGACCCGGCGTTCCTCTCGATCCTGCAGAAGTGGGCGGCGCGTCCGGCATCGGTCCCGGTGACGACGGCGGACCTGCTGAAGCTGAGCGAGACGGTGTCCGGTCAGCAGCTCGACGACCTGTTCGACGACTGGCTCTACCAGGCCGGCAAGCCAGCGCTGCCCTGACGCTCCGTCGTCGGTCGATCGTGCCACCCAGCCGTGGAGTAGGGCGGATCTGGTCGCTGAGCGACCGCAATCGCCCTACTTCGTGTCGAGCGCAGCGCACTTCGTGGCGCGCACGATGAGCCGTCGCATCAGTCGGCGTCCGCGGCGGCGCGAGGAGGTGCGGTGCCGTGCTCCCGCTCCCGGTCCAGACGCTCGCTCGCCCGATCCCACATGACGAACGAGACCGCCGGCGCCGGCGGCGGCGCGACGGTGGCGTTGCTCGGCTCACTGCCGTTCGCCACGTCCTCCAGGTCATCGGGGAGTTCCCCGTTCGGAGTCGAGGTCAGCTCGTCGGAGGTTGGCTCCTCGAGATCGCTCGGCGTCGGCCGGGTGTCGATGCCCGCTTCCTCGGTCGCGGTTCTGCCCGACGTGGGCAACTTGGGTGCCTTCGGTGCCCATGGCCGAACCGTCTGGACGACGCATTCGTAGAACCCGTCGATGGCGGACAGCACCGAATCGATGAAGGAGCCGCGTCCGGTCCCTCGTTTGGTGCCCAGCGACGAGCTGGCGACGATTCGGAAGGAGCGGAAGTCGCGCCGTTGCGGATCGATGAGCGTGCTCGGATCGTCGCGGAGCGTGGAAAGCAGCTCGCTCGTCGAGGCCTTCGTTCCGGCGAGCAACCCGTCGATCCGCAGCTGCCCCGGAGCTTCCGCCAGCTGTCGAACGATCCAGTTCACTCGCGTGGGAAGCCGGCCGTCTTGCGGTGCGGCCGTTTCGACGGCGACGGTCACGCTCCCTGCTCGCAGGTCGCAGCAGAGCTCGATATCCCCCGCAGCGTCGGGGATGCGGAGCTGGCCGGTCAGCGTTGCTGTCGCGACCAGCTCCTCGACGAACCGGTTGAGACGCGTCGTGGGCTCGGCGACCTCTCTCCTGGGCACGATGACGTGGACGTCTGCTCCCAGCTCACGCCCGAGTCGCAGCGCAGCGAACCGCAGCAGCTGGTCCCAGCGAGAAGCAACCTCGATGACGCCCTTGTCCGAGCTTCTCACGGTGCCGGCGACGGTCGAATCGCGCACGGTGACCCAGTTGGGACCCATGTCGTCGAAGTCGAGCGCTCCGGATCGTGGGTGTTCCAGATAGCGGATGAGCTCGCCGAGGATCCATGCCTGATCAGGGTCCTCGACGCCGCGATGGACTCGAGTCCTGACCGCAGCGGTGACGATCTCGGCCCACGAGAGGTGGTGCAGGCTCACTCGCCTGAGCTTCCGTTTGTCGACGGTGACCGGATGGACCCCAGGCGCCGGCGCGAGCTGGTTGGAGATGGTGACGACTGCATCGAAGCCCTGCTCACGAGCGACATCGAGGTAGCTCTCCACCTGTGCCGAACCGAGCTCCGCGTTGCCGGTCTTCACCTCGACCAGTGCGGTCCACTGGGTCTGACCTCGCGAGACGGAAAGAAGGCCGTCCGGCGTGACCTGGCGCTCATCCGCCAAGGTGAACGGCACCTCGATGAAGGTCGCCAGCGCCCCTGCGGGGGCACCGAGAGGTCGGAGGACGGCCAGGCGGAACTCCTTCACTGCGTGCAAGACGGCGAGCAGCGCCGACGTTGCTCGTCGCTCGGCCTCATCCGGGCCGGTGATGCCCGACGTCGGGATCAGGCGCGCGGGTTGCCAATCGTCTGAGTTCACAGGTCGTCCTCCTCGTCCTCTACTCAGCATGCCCGTTGTGGGGCGAACAACGTCGCATAGCGACCCGCTGGGGATCGTGGGTGTTGGTGGTCGCTGGGCGACCACGTCCACACACGATCGGTGGGGCGCTGCCCGGTCAGTGGGATCGTGCGTGCTGGTGGTCGCAAGGCGACCACGTCCGCACAAGATCCGTGCGGAGCGGCGGACGGCGAACCGAAGCAGGGCGGATCTGGTCGCTCAGCGACCGCAGTCGCCCTGCTTCGACCGGTCGAGTCGGATCCGGCGACGGTGTCAGTCAGCGACGGGACGCACGACCTTGGCGCCGGGGTAGCCGTCGGCCTCACGCCAGCGCTCGAGGTACCCGACGTAGTCGAGCAGGCTGCCGGTGTAGGTGACGTTGCGCGCCGCCTTCATGTTCCGGCCCTGCTCGCCGTTGTAGTACCCGGGCGTGCAGCCGGCGGAGTAGTCCGAGATCCCCATCGCGACGCCGAGCAGCAGCGAGAGCCACTCCTCCTCGGCGTCGGTCGTGGCCTCGATGGTGTCGATGCCGTCGTCGATGCAGCTGGCGATGAGCCAGGCGACGTGCTTCGCCGACTCGGACAGGAAGTGCAGGAAGTTCGTGCCGAACCCGGCCTGCACCAGGCTGATCATCAACATGTTCGGGAACTCGGCGGACAGGATGCCGTGCAGCGAGTGCGCCCCGTCGTGCCAGCGCTCGCTCATCGCGACGCCGCCACGGCCCCGCGGGTCGAAGCCGAGGCGGTGCTCCAGGTCGGTGGTGACCTCGAAGCCCGACGCGAAGACGATCAGGTCCAGCGGGTACTCGACGCCACCCGCGACGACGCCCTTGGCGGTGATCGCCTCGACGCCCTTTCCGTCGGTGTCCACCAGGTGGGTGTTCTCACGGTTGAACGTCGGCAGGTAGTCGTCGTGGAAGCAGACCCGCTTGCAGTGCTTGCCGTACCAGGGCTTGAGCCGCTCGGCGGTGTCGGGGTCCTGGACGATCTCGCCGACGCGGCGGCGCAGAGCCTCCATCGTCTCGAAGTCCGACCGCTCGAGCTCGGCGGCCAGCTCGGGAGAGTCGACCTTGGTCTGGGTGTCCTCCCACATGACCTGGGTCCAGCCGTCGTTCACCAGGTCCGTCTCGGGCTTCTTGCCGGTGACGGCCTGGGTGAAGTTGCGGATGCGCTCGGCCTGCCAGCCCGGCTCGAGGCTGTTGAACCACTCCATGTCGGTCGGACCGTTGTTGCGCACGCCCACCGCCGAGGGGGTGCGCTGGAAGACGTAGAGCTCGTCGGCCGCCTCGGCCAGCTTCGGCACCGCCTGGATGGCCGTCGCACCCGTGCCGATGATGCCGACCCGCTTGCCACGCAGCTTGTCCATCGGCACACCCGGCGCGCCGCCGGTGAAGCCGTAGTCCCAGCGGCTGGTGTGGAACGCACGTCCCTCGAAGTCCTCGATGCCGGGGATGCCCGGCAGCTTCGCCTTGTGGAGGATCCCACCCGCCGTGACCATGAACCGCGTCGTCAGGACGTCGTCGCGGCTGGTGCGGATCGTCCAGCGCGACGTCGCCTCGTCCCACTCGGCGGTGGTGACGTCGGTCTGGAAGAGGGCGTGCGGGTACAGGTCGAAGTGGCGGCCGATGAGCTGGCAGTAGCCGAAGATCTCGTGAGCGCTGGCGTACTTCTCGGTCGGGACGTACCCGGTCTCCTCCAGCAGCGGCAGGTAGGTGTACGACTCGACGTCGCACATGCAACCCGGGTACCGGTTCCAGTACCAGGTGCCCCCGAAGTCGCCGGCCTTGTCGACGATGCGCAGGTCCGTGACACCACGCGCCTTCAGGTTGATGGCGGTGAGCATGCCGGCGAAGCCTCCACCGACGATGACGACCTCGGTCGACTCGACGACCGGCTCGCGGGTGAACCCGGGCTCGGCGTAGTGGTCGGTGTCGAACTCGGCGTAGTCGCCCTTGAGCTCGCGGTACTGGGCCAGGCCGTCCGTGCGGAGCCGCTTGGACCGCTCACGCTGGTAGCGCTCGTGGGCGGCCGCCATCGCGGCATCGGTGTCGAACTCGTGCTCGGTCATGTGGGGGGTCCTGGGGAGATGGGGCAGCAGTTGCGGCGCACACGCTAGAGCGGACTCGCTGACGACACGTCACCGGGCGATGCGGCGCAGCACCGCGTCGATCAGCGCGGCGCGGGCCGCACCATCTGACCCGGACGCGCCTCGGGGTCGTGCACGCCGTCCGAGATGATCAGCGTGCCGTTGACCAGCACGTGGCGGATGCCCGCGGGCTGGTCCGCGGTCAGACGCTCCCCGTCGGCGGGGAAGTCCCGTACCCGTCGCAGCGGACCCGGGGCGATCGTGGCCGGGTCGAACACCACGACGTCGGCCGCAGCCCCCTCCCGGAGCACGCCGCGGTCGGGGAGCCCGAACAGGTCCGCCTGCACCTGGGTCAGCTTGTGGATCGCCGTCTCGAGCGGCATCAGCCGGCGCTCGCGCACCCAGGTGCCGAGCAGGTCGGTCGCCTGCGGCGCATCGCAGAGCTGGCTGACGTGGGCGCCGGCGTCCGACAGGCCGAGCGTCGTGTGCGGGTCCGCGAGGAGCGGGCCGACCTCGTCCACGTCGGCGTTCGCCACGACGCTGCGGGTGCGAAGGCCCAGGTCCGCCTCGTCCAGCGTCAGGTCGAGCAGCGCGTCGAACGGCGTCTGGCCGCGCTCGGCGGCGACGTCGACCAGCAGCCGGCCGACGAGCTCAGGGTGCGCGGCGCTCTCGTCCAGATCGAAGGTGTCCCACTGCGGCGTCCCGAACCCGGGGTTGGCGTCCCACCACTCGATCGCACGCGCTCGCCAGGTCGGATCGGCGTACGCACGACGCCGCTCGTCCTCGCCGACCGCCATCAGGTCCGCGAACACCGGGTTGATGTTGAACGTGAACGGCGCCGTCATCGAGAACGAGAAGGACAGCGGCCGGCCGGTGACCTGCGGCCAGACCTGCGCGCCCTCGGCCCACCGGGCGGTGTTGATCTCGGTCATGATCCGGTGGTGCCCGGCCGACATCGCCAGCAGCGCGGTGTAGGTGAACGGGATGCCGGCACGTGCCTGCAGCTCGTAGACGTCCATCAGACCGATCGACTCCTGGCCGATGACGCAGGCCACGACGCCGGTGCGCAGCTCGGCCATGACGTCGACCAGCGCGTCGACCTCGTCACGTGTCGCCAGCCGGCTGGGGATCGGACGCCCACCGTCGCCGCGGTGGGTGGGGGAGAAGCTGCTGGCGAACCCGGCGGCACCCGCCGCGATGGCGTCGCGCAGCAGCTCCTGCATCCGGGCGATCTCGTCGGGCGTCGCTGCGCGCTCGTAGGCGTCGTCGCCCATCGTGAAGATGCGCATGGCGGTGTGCCCGACGAACGCGGTGAAGTTCAGCGCCGTGCCGCGCCGGCCCACCGACTCGAGGTACTCGGGGAACGACTCGAAGTCCCACGGGATGCCTTCGCCGAGCGTCGAGACGTCCATGTCCTCGACGTTCTCGAGGGTCCGCGCGATGAGCCCCCGGTCGGCCGGTCGCGTCGGGGCGATGGAGAACCCGCAGTTGCCGGCGACGACCGTCGTCACACCGTGGAAGCACGACGGCGTCAGGGCGGGGTCCCAGAACACCTGGGCGTCGTAGTGCGTGTGGATGTCGATGAAGCCGGGCGCGACGACGTGCCCCTGCGCGTCCAGCGCCCGCTCGCCCGACAGGCCCTCGCCGATCTCGGCGATGCGCCCGCCCGAGATCGCGACGTCGGCCTGCACTCCGGGTGCTCCGGTGCCGTCGACGACGGTGCCGCCGCGGATGACGAGCTCGTGTGCCATGTGATCCCCCTGGCCGAGTGGTCGGTCCGTTGGATTCGAGCACATCGAACGCCGGGGTGGCGGGCGTCACGGGCGCCATCCAGATCTTGGACGGCCAGTGCTTGACATGGCGTCACGCTGACGTCAAAGTGACGTCATGAACTTGACGCCCTACGTCGAGGAGCTGCGCCACCAGTTGCTCGTGGCCGCCGAGCCCGCCGGGGACGAGGCCCGGGAGCTTGCGGACCGCCTGACCGCAGCCCTCGATCCCGCCGCCCGGCTGGTCCTGCTCGACGCGCTCTCCGCCGCTGCCGACGAGCTGACCCGCGAGCTGGCACCTGGCTCGGTCGAGCTGCGCCTGCGGGCCCGCGAGCCCGAACTGGTGGTCAACGGCGTCCGTCCGGCGACCCAGGATCCCATGACGTCATC
>JAFAFZ010000265.1 GCA_023423215.1 Actinomycetes bacterium | reverse complement strand
GCGCGGCCTCGCGCACACCTGGCAGGTACCGCGTCGAACCCGACTCCTCGGTGAAGTCGTCGAGCAGGATCATCACGCCCATCGCCATGACGTAGCCCGGTGTCACGTGGCGCAGGTCGAGGTGCAGCGGGCGACCGGCTCCGCCGGGAGGAGCGCACGATGTGGTCATCGTGTAGAGCGTGCAGTCGTCTCCCAGCACCCGGTCGCACACGGCGGTGATCATCGGGTCCGCCAGCAGCTCGAGGAAGGTCGGATCGTGGTGGGGCAGGAACAGGACCCGGCCGAACTCGGTCGCTCGGCGATCGTCGGGCAGCCAGTGCGCGTCTGCTGCCACCGCAGCATCGACCTGCTGTCGCAGGCGCTCCAGACGGGCCGGGTCGAGCACGCCGGTGACCGCTGCGACGCCCACGCGCTCCACGTCGGCGACGAGGCGGTCGGTGACCTGAGCATCACTCGCGCTGTGCAGCGGTACCGATCCCATTCGCCCCGTCCCCGAATCACGCACCGCGCAGATCGTGCGCGCAGTGACTGGCCTACACTAGTTCTGAACGTGGTTTGGGGGCGTTCGAACGGGTGGGGCGTGAATGGCTGCTGACGATGTCGACGTGCGGAACGCAGTTGGTGGCGATCGTGACGCGGTGTCGGCGCTGGCCGAGTCCGGGTCGTACGCAGCCCTCCGGCACCTGGCGCTGTTCGGCCACGAGATCGCAGGCGCCGAGCAGCGCGACCGCGTGCTGGCGCGGTTCGGCGGGAGCACCGTCGAGCTGGTCGCCGCTGACGGGGCCGTCGGGGGGTACCTGGCGGCATGGGAGGTCGACGACCTCAGCGATCACTTCGGCGTGCGCGTCGTCGAGGTCGGTCCACTGATCGCCGGCGATGATCGGGTCGGACGACGCCGGATCGCGAGGGCGCTCGCGGGCGCGCTGATGGAACGGGTCAGGGGAGACGGCCCGGCCATGCTCATGTGGCGGGTCGAGTCCGACGACCTGGCGTCGCTCCATGCGGCAGAGGGCGTCGGGTTCCGCTGCATGGAGACGTCGTTGACGTGGGTCAACGACCTGGAACGAGCGCACCTCAACGATCCTGTGTCGACCGAGGGACTCGTGCTGCTCGATCTGACCGACGGCGCAGCGCAGGACTCCGACCTGTTCGAGCCGCTTCGAGCCGGCGCTCGGATGGTCATGAGTCTCGACCACTACCACTCGGATCCGAGGTTGTCGGATGACCTGTGCGATGCCCTCTACGAGCGGAGGTTCGAACGCGCCTTGCGCGGTGAGGGCGCGGATGTCGCCGTCATCCGGCTCGTCGACGGCGAGGTGTTCGGCGCCGGGTTCTGGCGCGCGGCGAGGGAGCTCGAGCAGTACGGGGTGGAACTGGCGGGCTCCGGCTACGGGTTCCGCGTCCCGGGCCGCGCGGCCGGCATGAGCGAGGGCTTCACGTCCTTCGTGTGCAACAACTCGCTCACGGGGAACCGCCTGATGGACTGGACCACCCAGGCGACGAACTTCCCCCAGGTCAACATGACCAGCCGTCAACGCAGCATCCGCATGGTCCGCAGCTCCTACATGTTGCACGGGTGGGTCGACGGGTGATCTCGATCGTGCTGCCCGTGCACCGCAATGCAGGAGCGCTCCCGCAGCTCCACGATCGCCTCACGACGGTGACCGGACTCCTGACCGAACGCGTGGAGATCGTGTACGTGGACGATGCGAGCGACGATGGATCCTGGGCGGTGATCCAACGGCTCGCCCGCGAGGACGAGCGGGTGACCGGGGTGCGCCTGCGACGAAACGTCGGACAGCAGCGGGCGATCCTCGCCGGAGTGGCGGAGGCATCGGGAACGACCCTGGTGACGCTCGACGCCGATCTCGGGAACGCGCCCGAGGACCTGCCCCGCCTGCTGCGCGCCCACGCGGACGGTCATGACTGCGTGGTCGCACGACGAGTGGGCACCGGCGGGCGCGGGCCGCTCAGGTCAGCCGGCTCCTGGTTGGTCAACCTCGCGGCTGCGCTCGCGCCGGTACCGGTGCGGGACCTGGGCTCGTCGTTCCTCGTCCTCGATCGTCGACTCGAGCAACCGGTCATCGAGGAGTTCCGCCGCACCGGTCTGGAGTTGATGCTGCCGTCGATCGTCGGTCTGAGCTCCAACCCGTGCTGGGTCGACGTCAGCGTGCCCGAGAACCCTCGCATCTCGGGCTACCAGCTGCGCCGGCTGGCGCCCATGGCCGGCGCGTTCGTCGCGATCAACCTCGGCCCGCGCATCGCAGCGGGTGCAGCCGCCGCGGCGGTGGTCGCAGGGGTGACCGGGCGTCGCCGCGGGCGGCGGTGGACGGCCGCGGCGGTCGCCTTGTCCGTGCTCTCTGCGAGCTCGGTGACGGCGTCACGGGTCGCCCGCAGACCGGTCGTCGGAGCCCTTTACTCGGTCGCCGAACGCACGGACCGGCACGCCTTGACAACACGTGGACCTCGGAGGATGGTGCTGTGATGAGTGACACTGCGACGCGTGCGACCCGGCTGATCCAAGCTGCGAAGGGTCGCCGCCTCGACCCGTTCACCGAGATCGACTGGAGCAGCACCTGGGAGGGTGACGAGTACTTCCAGATGCCGCCGGAGAAGCTCCCGCTGTTCGGGACCTCGATCTGGCAGGACATGACGGAGACCGATCGACGCGTCTACAGCCGGCACGAAGCAGCGGCGATCAACGCTGCGGGGATCTTCTTCGA
>JAFAFZ010000259.1 GCA_023423215.1 Actinomycetes bacterium | reverse complement strand
ATCAGGATCTCCTCGTAGGGGTACTCCCAACCGTCCAGGCCGCCCATCTCCTCACCGAGGGCGAGCTCACGGATCTCGTCGCGTCCGACGGCCATGAAGTCGGTGTGCGACCCGTAGTTCCAGCCGTAGGTCGCGTCCTCGGTGTACATCTCGGCGAGCGGCTTCCAGTCACCCGCCGCCTCGCAGTCGCGGTTGGCCTGGAGCCAGCGCTCGACCATCTCGTCGAGCTCGGCGCGTGGGAATGCGGGCATGTCGTGGTCCCCCTGTGGTGTTGGTTGTTCGGTGTTCGGCGTTGTTCCCATTTGTGATCTGAAACCGCTGCGTCAGCTGCGGTTTCAGATCACAGATGGGAGCGGTCGGGCGGGTCAGTCGTCGACGATGGACAGCGCGTGGGTCGGGCAGTACTTGACGGCCAGCTCCAGCTGGCTCCGCAGCGACTCGTCGGGTGGGTCCTGGAGCAGCTCGACCTTCCGGTCGCGGTTCACCTCGAACACGTCGGGGGCCTCGGACTCGCAGACCCCGTGCCCCTGGCACAGGTCCATGTCGACGACGATGCGCAGCCCCATCAGGAGGCGCTCCCGCCGTCCACCGACGCGTCCGTGCCGCGGCGGCGGTAGCGCACGACGCAGGGCTGCTGGAGCTGCACGACCATCTTCGAGTGGTCGTTGCGGTACGTCTCGGGCGGCTGGGCGAGCTCGAAGGTCCAGTCCTGGAGCAGCACCGAGAAGATCGCCTTGAGCTGCATCATGGCGAAGTTGGCCCCGACGCAGCGGTGGCGACCGGCCCCGAACGGGATCCAGTTCCACGGGTTCTGCACGTCCTCGTTGCGAGGGTCCAGGTAGCGGGTCGGGTCGTACGCATCCGCGTCCGGGAAGGCCTCGGGCAGGCGGTTCGACACCGACAGCGAGGCGCCGACGAGCTTGCCGGCCTCGATCTCGTAGCCCTCGACCTGGAACGGCTCGACGACCTGGCGCAGGAGCAGGATGAGCGGCGGGTGGAGCCGCAGCGCCTCCTTGATGGACGACTCCAGGTAGGGGATCTCTCGCAGTGCCTGGTAGCTGACGTCCGAGCCGTCGGCGTAGAGCTCGTCCAGCTCGGCGGTGACGGCGTCCAGGTGCTCGGGGTGGCGCAGCAGCTCGATCAGCGTCCAGGCCGCCGTGCCCGAGGTGGTGTGGTGCCCGGCGAACATCATCGAGATGAACATGCCGGTGATGATGTCGGCGCTGAACTGCGGCTCACCGTGCTCGTCCTTGATGGACAGCAGCACGTCGACCAGGTCCATGTCGTCCTTGTCGGGCGCCGGCCCCGCCAGCCGCTTGGCGGTGATCCCCTCGATCATGCGGACCAGCTCGGCACGAGCCTCGTCGCGCACGCGGAAGCTCTCGATGTCCATGTAGGGGTCGACGAAGGCGAGTGCGTCGGTGCCCTGCTCCAGGCCGTGGAAGACCTGCGAGTAGCGCACGTCCAGCTCCTCGCGGAACTTCGGACCGATCAGGCACGAGGACGAGGTGTAGATGGTCAGCTCGGCGAAGAAGTCCAGCAGGTCGATCTCGCCCTCGTCGTCGAGCTGGGCGACCATCCGGTCGACCTCGTTCTGGATGGTCTGGGCGTGGCCCCGCATGAACTTGTCGCGCAGGGACTGGTTGTGCAGCGCACGTCGGCGGTCCTCGGGCGAGGCGTCGAACACGACGCCCTCGCCGAAGACGGGCGTCATGAACGGGTAGGCGGCGGCCTGGTCGAGCTCCTCGTCGGGCGCCCGGAAGAAGATCTCGTTCGCCTCGGCGCCCGTCAGCAGCACGACCTCCTTGTCGGCCAGGCGGAACTCGCCGACGTCGCCGCACTCGGCGCGCACGCGCTGCATCAGACCGATCGGATCCGCACGCAGCTCTTCCAGGTGGCCGGTGCCGCCGTCGTCCCCCGAGACCTTGGGCGGTGTGGTGATCGTGGTCATGCTGACTCCCCCTGGTCGGTGGCCCGCGACTCGGTCACGGGTGCTTCGGGCTGCACCTCGAGCACGGCGTAGCGGGTGCCCCTCGGCGCGGCGACCATCGCCAGGACGGCGCCGGCGAGCTCGGTCGGGCGGAGCGCGCCGTTGTGGCGCAGCAGGCCCCAGTGGTCCCACGAGGCGACGACCTCGACGACCTGCTCCTCGGTCCACCCGGTGCCCTGCTCGGTCGTGGAGGGTCCGGGCCGGACGATGCCGACGCGCACGCCGGTCCCCTCGCACTCCATCGCCATCGCCTGGGCGAAGCCCTCGAGGCCCGCCTTCGACGCGACGTAGGCCGCCATGTGGGTGCGCGGGTGGAGCGCGACCTCGGAGGTCACGAACACGACGTCGCCGCGAGCGCGCTCGAACATCGCGGGGACGACGGAGTGCACCAGCGCCTGGGCACCGAGCAGGTTCACCTGGAGCTGCCGGGTGAACTCCTCGGGTGCGGCGCCCACGGTCGTGATGGGCTGCACGTCGCCGGCGTTGGACACCAGCACCTCGATCGGGCCGAACTTCGTCTCGGCGTCACGGGCGAACGCCACGATCGAGGCGTTGTCGGTCAGGTCGAGCGGCAGGGCCAGCGCCTCGCCGCCCGCGTCGCGGATCGCCGCGGCGGTGTCCTCGCAGCGGTCGACGCGGCGGGCCCCCAGCACGACGGGGTGGCCGGCGGCGGCGAGCACCTCGGCGGTCGCGCGGCCGATGCCGGAGGACGCGCCCGTGACGATGGCGGCCCGACGGTCGGGATGGGGTGCGAAGCGGGGCATCAGGCGGCCTTCCGTGTGGTGATGGTCGAGGGCAACGTCGCGAAGCCGCGCACGTTGACCGAGTGCACGCGGGTGATGCCCGCCGGGTCGACGTCGTAGGACTGCACCGCGGCCACCAGCTCCTCGAGCGCGACGCGCGCCTCGAGCCGGGCGAGCGACGCGCCCAGGCAGAAGTGGCGGCCGAAGCCGAAGCTGGCCAGCTGCGGCAGCGGCTCGGCGCGGTCCAGGTCGTAGCGGTCCGGATCCGCGAAGACCCGCGGGTCCCGGTTGGCGGAGCCGGCGAGCAGCACGACCCGGTCGCCCGCCGGGATGACCCGGTCGTAGAGCTCGATGTCCTGCGTGGCGATGCGCGCCAGCATCTGCGAGGAGGTGTCGTAGCGCAGCGTCTCCTCGACCCACATCGGGATCCGGGAGGGGTCCGCGAACGGCTTCACCTGCTGCTCCGGGTTGCGCCACGCCCAGTACCAGGCGTTGCCCAGCAGCTTCGTGGTGGTCTCGTTCCCGGCGACCACCATGAGGAAGAGGAAGCCGGTGATCTCGTCGTCGGTGAGCCGGTCGCCGTCGACCTCGGCCGCGAGGAGCGCCGAGGTCAGGTCCTCGGTCGGCCTGGCCTTCCGCTGGGCGAGCATGTCGGCGTAGTAGACGACCAGCTCGAGCGCGGCGGCCATGCCCTCGGGCGGCACGTCGTTGACGCCCTCCTCGCGGTGCACGAGCAGGTCCGAGAGGCGACGCAGCTCCTGGCGGTCCGCGACCGGCACGCCCATCAGCTCCGAGATGACGTCCATCGGCAGGCGCCCGGCGAAGTCGCCGATGAAGTCGAACCGCTCCTGCTCGCGCAGCTCGGCGATGTACTGGCGCGCGATCTCACGGATGCGCGGCTCGAGCTCGGCCACGCGGCGCGGCGTGAACCCACGGGACACCAGGCCACGCATGCGCCCGTGCATCGGCGGGTCCATCGCCAGGAACGACATGGTCCGATGGGCGTGCGGGCCGGACGCCGCCGGGTCCAGCGAGACGCCATGCGAGTTCGACAGGCGGTCCAGGTCCCGGAAGCCCTCGATGACGTCCGCGTGGCGCGACAGCGCCCAGAAGCCCATCTCCTCGTTGTGGTACAGCGGCGCCTCTTCGCGCAGGCGTGCGTACGTCGGGTACGGATCCTCGTGGATCTCGTACGCGTACGGGTTGTAGGTGACGGCGTCGCTCGTCGTGCTCATCGGTTCCCCCTTCGTCCCCCCGGACCGTCGCCTGCCGCTCAGCGGACGACCAGCTCCACGGTCCCGGCCAGCCGTGCCGGCAGCTCGTCGTAGGACAGGTGCCCCATGCCGGCCTGCAGGAGCGCGCCCGAGACGGCGAACTCGAGCGCGGTCAGCACGTCCGGGTCGACCTGGTCGTCGAGCGAGCGCACGAGCCGGCGCCGCCACTCCAGGCCGATGCGGTCGCGCAGCAGCTTCACGTCCGGATCGGTGGCCAACATGGCGACGGTGCACGCCGCGGCCAGCTCGGGCTCGTCCGCGACGAGCAGCGCCAGGTCCGACATCGTCTCGGTGACCCGGGCCGACGCGCCGCGGCGACGATCCACGCGGCTCTCCGGCAGCGCCTGCAGCCGACGCCAGAAGACCTCGGTGACGAGGTGCTCGCGAGAGGTGAAGTAGTTGTACGCCGTGGCCGGCGCGACGCCGGCACGGCGTGCGACGTTGCGCACGGTCAGCCCGTCGTAGCCCTGCTCGCGCAGCTCGTCGACCGCGGCCTCGACGAGTCGCTGCACCGTCTGCGCCTGGCGCTCCGACAGGTGCCGACGCGTCGCCTCGGTGGACGGCGGCACCGCCACGGCGGCGGGCTCGGCGGTGACGGCCGCGCGTGCGGAACTGGACATGTGTCCAGATGGTAGTCCAGACACCCGGCGTGCGCCAGGGGTCCGTGACCTGCGCTTCCTGAGGATCCGTCGCGACGCTCGGGCAGCTCCCAGGTTCGGCTGCTTCGATGGCGACATGACCCCGGACCTCCCCGACGACGCCGACCCGGACGACACCGGCGCACGCTTCCCGTTCGCCCGCCGTCGGCTGCTCGGCGCCGGTGGTGGGCTCGCCGCCGTCGTGCTGCTCGCGGCGTGCAGCGCGGACG
>JAFAFZ010000210.1 GCA_023423215.1 Actinomycetes bacterium | reverse complement strand
GCGCAGGTCCACGCGCCCATCCAGCCGGGCGCCGCTGCGGGCGCCGCCTCGTCGCCGTCGGTCGCGTCCCGGCCTGCGCCGCCCCTGACGCCTGCTCCTTCGACGGAGACGGCAGCCGCCCCGATGCAGCCCTCGCACCGCGACCTGGGAGCGATCGAGCGGCTCCGCCCCGTCGGGGTGCTCGAGGTGCCCGAACCGCAGGGCCGTTCCTCGCGCCGGGTCGAACGCGAGGGCTGGGCCACGCTCACGGTGGTGGACCGCCGCGGCGAGGACACCGGTCGGACCGGCCTGTTCTCGTCGCGCCTGGTGGACGAGGTGCGCACGACCGTGGCCGAGGGTCGGCGGGTGGTGTGCGTGCTGAACCGCGTCGGGCGCGCACGGCTGCTGGCCTGTCGCAGCTGCGGGACGATCGCCGAGTGCGACCGCTGCGGCTCGGCGGTGCACCAGGACGACGCCGGGCAGCTCGTGTGCGGGCGTTGCGGCGCGGTGCGCCCGGCCGTGTGCGTCGAGTGCGGCTCGACCGCCCTGTCGCTGCTGCGCGTCGGGGTCAGCCGGGCGGGCGAGGAGCTCGAGGCGCTGGTCCGCCGGCCCGTCGTCGTGCTCACCGGGGACTCCGCGCAGGGGCGGGGGGACGACGCCCTGGTCGTCGTGGGCACCGAGGCGGCGTTGCACCGCACCCACGACGTCGGACTGGTCGCCTTCCTCGACCTGGACCAGGAGCTGCTCGCCCCCCGCTACCGCGCCTCGGAAGAGGCGCTGGCGCTGCTCGCGCTCGCGTCGCGCCGGGTGGGTGGACGCACCCGCGGTGGGCACGTCCTGGTCCAGACCCGGCGCCCCGACCACGAGGTCGTCACCGCGGCGCTGCACGCCGATCCACGCGTCGTCTCGACCGTCGACGCCGGGCGGCGGCAGCTGCTGGGCTTCCCGCCGGCGGCCACGATCGCCTCGGTCGGCGGCGAGGCGGCGCCGGCCTACGTCGAGCGCGTCGGCACCCCCGACGGCATCGTGGTGCACCACAGCGCCGAGGGGCAGTGGCTGCTCCGCTCACGGGAGCCGGGGCGCCTCCAGGACCACCTGGCCACGATCGAGCGGCCGCCGGGCCGCCTCCGGCTCCAGGTCGACCCGTGCCGCCTGCGGGCCACGTCGGGTCCGCCGCCCGACGCAGAGGACGGACCGGGGCCGCCGGTCAGCGGGTGACGCGCAGGATGCGGTAGCCCTGCCGCGAACGCACGCGGTCGACCTGCCATCCGAGGCCCTCGAGCCACCGGGCGAGCGAGTCGGCGCCGAGGTGCTTCTGCACCACGAGCCAGGCCTCGCCGCCCTCGTCCAGCCGGCCCAGCCAGGTGCGGAGCAGGTCGTGCAGCACCGCCTTGCCGACCCGGATGGGCGGGTTCGACACCACCGCCGACACCCGCAGGTCCTCCGGGACCTCGTCCGGCGCGACGACGTGCACCTCGGTGCCTCCGGCGACGGCGGGCTCCAGGTTGCGACGGCACAGCGCACGCGCACGCGGGTTCACGTCGACCGCCCACACGGGCTGGTCGGGGCGGCGCGCGGCGAGGGTCGCGGCGATCGGCCCGTAGCCGCAGCCGACGTCGACGACCGCTCCGGACCGCAGCTCGGGCAGCTCGAGGAGCAGCAGCTTGGTGCCGGGGTCGACGCGGTCGGCCGAGAACACGCCGCGGTCGGTGTGCAGATCGAGGGTTCGGTCCGGCAGGTCGAGGCGCACCGTCGAGGGTCGTGAGGGCGTGTCGTCCCGGAGTGCGAAGTAGTGGCCGTCACCGGACGTGACGATCGCCTCGCCGTCGTCGACCGGGTTGCTCACCCGGGCCACGGTAGCCTGGGCACATGTCGTCCCCCTACACGATCCGCATCGTCGGTGACCCCGTGCTGCGCCAGCGCGCGGACGAGGTGACCGACATCGACGGCCGTCTCGTCAAGCTGTGCGAGGACATGGTGCAGACCATGTACGACGCACCCGGGCTCGGCCTCGCGGCACCCCAGGTCGGCGTCCAGAAGCGCTTCTTCGTGTACGACCTCGGCGCCGGCGACGGCTCGCAGGTGCTCATCAACCCCGTCATCACCGAGTCCGACGGTGAGTGGGAGTACTACGAGGGCTGCCTGTCGGTCCCCGGTCTGGGCTTCGACATCGTGCGCCCCAAGCAGGTGCACGTCACCGGCATCGACCTGGACGGCAACGAGGTCTCGTTCGAGGCCGACGAGCTGATGGCCCGCCTCATGCAGCACGAGCTCGACCACCTCGATGGCGTGCTCCTGCTGGACCACCTCGACGACGAGCAGCGGCGAGAGGCGAAGAAGGCGATCCGCGAACGCGCCATGGCCGGCCCCGAGGCCGACCTGCCGGCCGCCGACGCACCGAAGCGCTCTCGCTTCCGGCTGCGATGACGCGGCCGTCCACCACCACCTCGTCGAGCTGAGCACGTGCGCCTCGTCTACCTGGGCACACCCGCGACCGCGGTGCCGCCCCTGCGCGCGCTGCACGCAGCCGGGCACGAGATCGTCCTGGTCGTGTCGCGCCGGGACGCGCGGCGTGGTCGCGGCTCGGCCCGCACGCCGAGCCCCGTCAAGGCCGCCGCGCTCGAGCTGGGCCTGGAGGTCACCGACGACTTGGACGAGGTCGCCCGGGTCGATGCCGACCTGGGGGTCGTCGTCGCGTACGGCCGCATCATCCCCGAGGCGCTCCTGTCGCAGCTGCCGATGATCAACCTGCACTTCTCGCTCCTGCCCCGGTGGCGGGGGGCGGCGCCGGTCGAGCGGGCGATCCTCGCCGGCGACGACCGCACGGGCGTGTGCGTGATGGACGTCGAGGTCGGCCTGGACACCGGCGGCGTGCACGCGAGCGCCGAGGTGCCGATCGACGACGCCGTGACCGCGGCGGAGCTGCTCGACCAGCTGTCGACGCTCGGCAGCGAGCTGCTCGTCGCCACCCTCGACGCCGGGCTCGGCGAGGCGACGCCCCAGGCCGCCGCCGGCGTCACCTACGCCCACAAGCTCACCGCTCAGGACCACGAGCTGCACTGGGACCAGGACGCCCGCCAGCTGCACCGCGTCGTGCGCGTCGGCGCCGCCCACACGACCTTCCGCGGCGCGAGGTTCAAGGTGCTCGAGGTCGAGCCGGTCGAGGGAGTGCTCGAGGTCGAGCCGGTCGAGGGAGTGCTCGACGTCGAGCCGGTCGAGGGAGTGCTCGGGGGAGTGCCGGGCACGCTGCTCGACGCCACGACGGTGCGAACGGGCGACGGAGCGCTCCGTCTCGTGCGGGTGCAGCCCGAGGGGAAGGCCGCGATGGACGCCACGGCGTGGGCGAACGGCGCCCGGCCCGCCGGCGAGGTGCTCGGCACGTGAGCGAGCCCGGGGGCGTCGAGGCCCGGCGCACGGCGCTCGAGGTGCTCGCCCGGGTCGAGGACGACGGCGCCTACTCGAACCTGGTCCTCGGGGCCGCGCTGGACCGCTCCGGCCTGGGCGCGCAGGACCGCGGGTTCGTGACCGACCTGGTCTACGGCACGTTGCGCCGCCAGCGAGCGCTGGACCACCTGGCGGACCGGTTCCTGACCTCGGACCCGCCGCCGGCCGCGCGGCGTGTGCTGCGGCTCGGGGCCTACCAGCTCGTCGAGCGTGACGACATCCCGGCGTACGCCGCGGTCGGCGCGACGGTCGAAGCCGCGCCGAAGCGGTTCCGGGGCCTGGCCAACGCCGTGCTGCGCAAGGTGTCCACCGCTCCGGTGACGTACCCCGACGAGGCGACCCGGCTCTCGTACCCGGACTGGGTCGTCGATCGCCTCGTCGCCGACCTGGGCCACGAGGATGCGGTCGCGGCGCTGGAGTCGATGAACGAGCCGGCCACGGCAACGGTGCGCGCGGACGGCTACACGCAGGACCTGGCCTCGCAGTGGGTGGTGGACCTGGTCGGCGCCCGCCCGGGGGAGCGGATCCTGGACCTGTGCGCCGCCCCGGGCGGGAAGGCGACCGGCATGGCGGTGTCGGGGGCGACGGTGCTCGCCGCCGACCTCCAGCCGCAGCGCGTCGGGCTCGTCGTCGACAACGCCCGCCGCGTCGGCCGACCCGAGGTGCACGCGCTGGTCGCGGAC
>JAFAFZ010000153.1 GCA_023423215.1 Actinomycetes bacterium | reverse complement strand
GTGGTGACCTGCAACGGCGTCGCGCTGAATCTGCACGCGACCGGGGCCGGAGGCCGCTACGTCGGCGGTGTGCGGTACAAGGCGTGGGACCCGCCGTTCTCGCTGCACCCCACGATCCCCGTGTCCTCGCCGCTCGTGTTCGACCTGGTCGACACCTGGACGGGGCGCAGCCTGGGCGGCTGTCGCTACCACGTCGCGCATCCGGGCGGCCGCTCCTACGAGACGTTCCCCGTCAACGCGAACGAGGCCGCCGGCCGCCGCGGCAACCGGTTCTGGGAGTTCGGCCACTCGTCGCCGGCGGAGCGCCCACGACCGGACGGGGACGAGCTGCTGGCCGGGGTGGTCGACGCCACGGACCACGCGAGCACCTTCGCACGGCTGGCTCCGGCCCCCGACGTCCCGTCGCCCGTCGTGCGGGCCGCGCGTGGCGCCGCCTTCACCGTGGACCTCCGCCGCGCCCCCTAGGGTCGCTTCGTCATGAGCCTGTTCGAACTCGGCCCCGCGCCCTTCTACGCGCCGCCCGCGGGTCGCCGGGACGAGATGGTCGACGAGACGGGGACCGTGCGTCCGGCGTGGGGCCGCGTGCACGACTCGCTGCTGGGGGCGGGCCCCGAGGCACTGCGCCGCGGCGCCGCCCGCATCCACCGCACGCTGCACAGCCACGGCACCACCTTCCAGCCGAACGGCGCGGACCACCACCGCTGGAACCTGGACCCCATCCCGATGGTCGTCGAGCGTGCGACCTGGTCGCAGCTGGGCCACGCGCTCGCGCAGCGCGCCCGGGTGCTCGAGCTGCTGCTCGCCGACGTGTTCGGCGAGCAGCGCCTGCTGCGCTCCGGGCTCCTGCCGACCGACGCCGTCCTGAGCCACCGCGACTACCTGCGGCCCTGCATCGGCGTGCCCCCCGGCGGCGAGCGGCACCTCGTCCTGTACGCCGCGGACGTGGCGCGGCGTGCGGACGGCACCTTCACCGTCATCTCGGACCGCACCCAGGCACCCTCGGGTGCCGGCTACGCCCTCGAGAACCGAGAGGTCATGTCGGCGACGTTCCCGGACCTCGTGCGTCGCAGCGGGGTCGAGGCCCTGCGGCCGTGGTTCGCGGCGCTGCGGCTCACGCTCGCCGAGGTGGCGCCGCCCGGCGTGGACGATCCCCGCATCGTCATGCTGACACCGGGTCCGCTGAGCGAGACCTACTTCGAGCACGGCTACCTCTCGCGGACGCTCGGCTACACGCTCGTCGAACCGGCGGACCTGACGGTGCGCGACGGGCACGTCTGGCTGAAGTCGGTCACCGGGCTCGAGCCGGTCCACGTCATCCTGCGGCGCGAGGACGCCGAGTGGTGCGACTCGCTGGAGCTGCGGCCGGACTCGCTGCTCGGCGTGCCGGGCCTGGTCGAGGCCGCGCGGCGCCGCAACGTCAGCATCGTGAACCCCCTGGGCTCCGGGCTGGTCGAGAACCCCGCGCTGCTGCCGTACCTGGACGAGCTGACACGGACGCTGCTCGGCGAGGAGCCGATGATCAGCTCGGCGCCGAGCTGGTGGTGCGGCGATCCACTCGGCCGCTCGCACGTGCTCGCCCACCTGGACCAGCTCGTGGTCAAGCACCTGCACCGCGGCGCGGCGCACCAGAACGTCTTCGGGCGCACGCTGAGCAGCGCCGGTCGGGCCGAGCTGCGTGCCCGCATCGAGGCGCACCCGCACCTCCACGTCGGCCAGGAGGAGCAGACGCTGCCCACCGCCCCGGCGCTGGACGGCGACTCGATCGTCCCCCGCTACGCCGTGCTGCGCAGCTTCCTCGTCGCCGACGGCGACGGCTTCAGCTACATGGACGGCGGCCTGACCAGCTCGGCGTCCGACCCCGGCGACGTGCGCATGTCGAGCGGCGGCGTCTCGAAGGACACCTGGGTCGTCGCGTCCGCCGAGGACCAGTCCTGGTCGTCTCGTCGCGCCACGCCGCTCCCCCAGGTCGACCTGCGCGCCTCGGTCACCAGCCGCGCAGCCGAGGCGATGTACTGGATCGGCCGCAACCTGGAGCGGTCGGAGACCGTCATCCGCGTGGTGCGCTCCATCGAGCAGACGCTCAGCCTGTCCCCGGAGCTGCGCGACGAGGCGGGCGGCACGTGGATGCGCACGGTCGAGGCCGCGGTCGCCGCCATCGTGGACGACCCCGTGGGCGGCGACGCCGGGTCGCGTGGCCTGCTCACGGAAGCGCTGGTCGACGCCCGGCGTCCCCGCAGCCTGGTGACCTCGCTCAGCTTCCTGCTGGGCGGCGGTCGCTCGGTCCGGGAGCTGCTCTCGACCGACTCCTGGCGCATGCTCGGCGAGCTGGACCTGCTGCACCTGCGACTGAGCTCCGGGTCCGACGCCGAGGTGCGAGAGGCGGCCGAGGCGACGATCGCGCCCCTCAGCGCGCTGTCGGGCCTGATGATGGAGTCGATGGTCCGCGACCCCGGTTGGAAGTTCCTGGACCTGGGCCGCCGCATCGAGCGCTCGCTGCTGCTGTCGCAGATCCTTCGTGCGACCATGCTCGAACCGCTGGCCGAGACCATCGCCGCCCCGTTGTACGAGACGGTGCTGTCCGGCTGGGAGTGCCTCGGTGCCTACCGGCGGCGCCACCGCTCCGACATCGAGCGAGAGGCGATGCTGGCGCTGCTCTTCACCGACGACAGCAACCCCCGCTCGATCCGCTTCCAGGTCGAGCGCATGGTCGAGGACCTCGAGGGCCTGCCCGACGTGGCCGGCGACGGGGACGGGGTGCACGACCGGGTGGCCCAGCTGCAGGACCGTCTCGGGTCGCTGGCGGGCGACCGTGACGCACTGCGTCGACTCGGCGCCGAGGACGGCATCGGCCGCAGCGAGGCGCTGGCGGAGCTGCTCGGCACCCTGGACCGCGAGCTCGGCGAGGTCGCAGACGTCACCGAGCTCGGCTTCTTCGCCCAGGTCGGCCCCGGGCACGTGATCGGCGACGACGAGGGCTACTGGGAGCCGGTCCAGTGAAGTACCGCGTCGTGCACACCACGCGGTACCAGTACTCGTCGCCGGCGAGCCTCTGCTACAACCAGCTCCACCTCGTCGCCCGTGAGAC
>JAFAFZ010000122.1 GCA_023423215.1 Actinomycetes bacterium | reverse complement strand
GGTGACGGCGCGCAGCCGGCCCGCGTCCAGCGCGACGGACGTCGGTCGGGTTTCCGCGCTCACGCGGCGCCGCGGGTCGCGGTGATCAGCTGCGAGATGCCCACCGTGAGCAGCGTCCGCGTGACGTGGGTGAAGCCGCACCGCCGTAGCGAGTCGAGCATCTCGTCGGGGTCCGGCAGGTACTCCACCGAGCGGGGCAGGTAGCGGTAGGCATCGCCGTCGGACAGCGCGGCGCCGATGCGCGGGACGACCTGGCCGAAGTAGATGCCGTGGCCGAACCGCAGCACCGGGTTCGGAGGGGTCGCGACCTCGAGCAGGGCGATGCGTCCGCCCGGGCGCACGACGCGTGCCAGCTCGGCGAACGTGCCGTCCAGGTCGGTGAAGTTCCGCAGCGCGAACCCGCAGGTGACGCCGTCGACCGAGTGGTCGGGGAACGGCAGCGCGCTGCCGTCGCCCTGGAGGCGGGCGAACGGCACCGGCGCCGCAGCCAGCATGCCGAAGCTCAGGTCCACACCGACGGGCACGAGCCCGCGGCGGGACAGGTCCTGCGCCAGGTCGCCGGTGCCGCAGGCCAGGTCCACCACGACCGAGCCGGGCGTCAGGCCCAGCGCCGCCACCGAACGGCGTCGCCACCCGACGTCCATGCGGAAGGTCATGAGTCGGTTCACCAGGTCGTAGCGCGGCGCGATCACGTCGAACATCGCCTGGACCGAGCGGGTCTTGTCCTCGCCCGTCGGCAGCGGGTCGCCCGGCTTCGGGATGAGCGTGTGCTGGTCCGGCTCGGTGGTCTCTGGGGCGGTCATCGGGGCCAGACTACGGCCAGGGGTGCGACCCGGCCGAGCCGGTCCACGACCGATCGGGTCGATCGGGCGGATCGTTCATCGCGCGGCGTGACGGGCGCGGAGCCGACGGATCGCGTCCCGCTCGCCGTCGGTGGTGGCACGGTCCGCCAGCCGCAGCTCGCACGCGGCGAGCAGCAGCTCGTCCACCGCCGCCCGACCCCGAGCGCCGGCGAAGGTCGAGGCGAAGGCACGCTGGCCGAACCGCTCGAACGCCCGTCGCGCCTCGAAGGTCGACATCAGGACGAACGAGTACCCGGCGTCCAGCGCTGCGGGGCCGCGTGCGGCGTTGGTCCAGTCGATGACCACCGGGCCGTCGGTTCCGATCAGGACGTTCATCGGGTGCAGGTCGAGGTGCAGGAGGGCGTCACCGGGCGGGCCGGTGCGGACCGGCGCCACCCACGACGGTGCGCGCAGCGCGCCGATGCGCGACTGCAGCGACGCGAGCAGCCGGGCGTGGCGACGCAGCGTCCACGGCCGCCGCTGCAACGCCTCGAGCATGGTCGGCCCGGCGACGTGGTCCATCACGAGGTCCGGACCCTCGCTGCGGTGCACGTGCGGCACCGGCAGGCCCTGCTCGGCGGCCCAGCGCATGATCCGTGCCTCGGCCGCCGTGTCGTGGTCGATGCGGTAGCGGCGCAGCACCGTGCCGTCGCCCAGGTCGAACACGTCGGCCGCCCGTCCGCTGGCGAGCAGGCGGCCCGGGGCGTCCGTCATCGTCGCGTCACCGCCACGCCCGGCGTCAGCCGGCGGCGGTCGCCCGGGCCCAGCGGTAGTCGGCCTTGCCCGAGGGGGAGCGCCGCACGCGGTCGACCCGCACGATCGCCTTGGGCAGCTTGTAGCGGGCGACGTGCCGCGCCGCCTCCTCGAGCAGGTCCTCGTCGCTGGCGTCGATGCCGTCGAGCAGCTGCACGACCGCCACGACCTCGTTGCCCCAGCGCTCGGAGTCGCGACCTGCGACCAGGCAGTCCGCGACCGAGGGGTGCCGCAGCAGCGCCTGCTCGACCTCCTCCGCGAAGATCTTCTCGCCGCCGGAGTTGATCGTCGCCGAGTCGCGTCCGAACAGCTCGACCGACCCGTCCTGGCGCACCCGCGCTCGATCTCCGGGCACGGCGTAGCGCACCCCGTCGATCACCGGGAAGGTGCGCGCCGTCTTCGCGGGATCGCCCAGGTAGCCGAGGGGCACCCGTCCCGACTGGGCGAGCCAGCCGAGCTGGTCGTGACCCGCGGACAGCACCTCGTCGAGGTCCTCGGAGAGGATGCACATGCCGGGGCCGGGCGTGAAGGTGCCGGTCACCGCGGTCTGCCCGGCCGAGGTGAGCTGGCTCGCCTGCTGGCCCGTCTCGGAGGCGCCGAGGCCGTCGAGCACCATCATCGTCGGCACCGCCCGCAGCAGCCGCTCCTTGATGCCGGGCGACAGCGCCGCGCCGCCCGACACGACGATGAGCAGCGAGGACAGGTCGTGGTCGCCGCGCTCGAGCTGCTCCACGATCGGCCGCCCGAACGCGTCACCGACGATCAGCAGGATGTTGACGCCCTCGCGCTCGATCAGCTCGAGCACGTCGACCGGTTCCAGGTGCTCTGGCACGCTCGGCAGGCAGAGCGTGGACGCGTTCGTGAACCCGTTGAACGCCATCCAGTGCGCTGCGCCGTGCATGAACGGGGGACCCGGCAGCAGCCGCGTGCCGCCCGACGGGGCGTGGTCGGCGATCTCCTCGAGCGAGGTCCACTCCTGGCCGTTGTCCAGCCGTCGCCCGCCGAGCGCGCCGACGAAGATGTCGCCCTGCCGCCACAGCACGCCCTTGGGCATGCCGGTCGTGCCGCCCGTGTAGAGGATGTACAGGTCGTCCGGCGACCAGCTGGCCACCAGCTCCGGGTCGAGCTCCGGCGATGCACCGGCGAGCGCGTCCTCGTACCACTCGGCGCCGTCGAGCAGCCCGTGCGACGAGCCGTCCTCGACCTGGAGCAGGACCGCCAGCTCGGGCAGCCGGCCTCGCACGTCGTCGAGCACCGGGGCGAACGCGGAGTGGAAGACGATCGCCCGGGCGCCGGCGTCGCGCAGCAGGTACTCGAGCTCCTCGGCGACGTAGCGGTAGTTCACGTTGAAGGGCGCGACGCGGGCCTTGTAGGCGCCGAGCATCGACTCGAGGTACTCGTTGCCGTTGTGCAGGTAGATCGCCAGGTGGTCCTGGCCGCTCTCGTGGGGTGCCAGGCCGTCCCGCTCGACGACGTCGCCCAGCCCGCGGTCCCGCAGCACGTTCGCCATCCGCCGGCTGCGCTCACCGACCTGGGCGTAGGTCAGGCGACGGTCGCGGAAGATGATGCACTCCCGGTCGGGCACGGCGGCCTCGACGGCCTCGTGCACCTGGGCAAGGTTGAACTCCACGTGACCCCCCGGTACGTGTCGGACGGCGGTCCCCCCGTGGAGCCGTGTCCGGCCCCGACACTAGGTGCAGCGTGGATCCCGCTCGGGCACGGCCAGGTCGATGAGGTAGGCGTCGACGACGCGGTTGACGCAGCGGTTGACGCCGTAGGCGGTGTGGCCACCGATGTCGACGCTGACGAGCACGCCGGACTCGAGGGTCTCGGCGACGGTGACGGCGTTCTCGTACGGCGTCGCGGCGTCGCGCAGGTTGCCGACGACCAGGATCGGCGGCGCTCCGGGGGCGGTCACCGGCGCCGCTTCGCGTGGTGCCTCGACCGGCCACGTCGCGCACGGCAGCATCTCGTTGGCGACCGTGCCGCCCAGTCGCGGCGAGCGCGACCGTGCCTCGTCCGCGAACGCCTCGAACTCGGTGGCGTCGGCCGGCGGCGGCGATTCGGTGCAGACGACCCCGGCGTACGCCGCGTACGCCCCGAAGTCGTAGTACGAGTCGGCCAGCTGGCGCAGCTGGCGGCCGTTGCCGTCGAGCGCGGCCGCGAGCGCCGGGCCGAGGTCCTCCCAGCCGTCGTCCCAGTAGCTGGTCATGACCGCGGCGATGGCCAGCTCGGCGGGCCCGACGACCTGTGCGCCGGATCCGAGGGGCTGTGCCTCGACCATCTCGTGGACCTCGTCGTAGGCGTCGCCGAGGTCGCGCACCCCGCAGCGATCGGCACCCGCATCGCGGCAGCGGTCCGCGTTCTCCTCGAACGCCGCGTCGAACGCCTCGGTCTGGCCGAGCAGGAAGTCCGTGAACCCGAGCGACGAGTCGACGACGCCGTCGAGCACCATCGCCCGGATGTTCGTGGGGAACATCTGCGCGTACTGCTGGCCGATCTGCGTGCCGTAGGAGTAGCCCACGTAGTTGAGCGGCTCGCCGCCGAGCGCCAGGCGGATCGCCTCGAGGTCCTTGGCGACGTCGAGGGTCCCGATGTGCTGCAGCAGGGTCAGGTCCGATGCCGCGCAGTCGCCCGAGACGGCGGCGGCCGCCGAGTCGAGCGCGGCCTGCTCGGCGTCGTCGTCGGGGTCCGGGTCGAGCGCGAGCATCGACGAGGCGTTGGTCCCGCAGGTCACGGCGGTCGAGGCGCCGACGCCCCGGGGGTCCCAGCTGACCAGGTCGAACCGCTCGGCGACGGCGTCCGGCGTCGATCCGCCGCTCAGGAACTGAATGCCCGAAGCCCCCGGGCCGCCGGGGTTCATGAGCAGCGAACCGATCCGGTCACCCGGTGCGGGCCGCCGTGCCAACGCCAGGTCGATCTGCTCGCCGTCGGGCCGGGTCCAGTCGAGGGGGACCTGCAGCGTCGCGCACTGCAGACCGGCGCCCTGCGTGCAGGACGTCCAGTCGAGCGCAGGCGGCTGCCAGCCGACCGGGAAGCCGTTCGCGTCCAGCACGAGGCCCGCCGTGGTCGAGGGTGCGGCCGAGGTGTCGCCCGGCGCGGTCGACGAGGAGGACCGCGGCGAGGAGGTCGCGTCGTCCCGATCGCCCTCGCTGCACGCCGCGACGACGAGCAGGCCCGCGCACAGGGCGGCGATCGCCAGGCGCGGACGGCGTCGCGGGGCGGGGAGGCGGTCGAACACGGCGACAGCGTAGGACCGGCCGCGCCCTGTCCCCGCGACACCCTGAGGACCCGCACCGCCGGGTTCCGGCCGGCACGGTCGGGGCGACGGGCCGCCGAGAACTAGCGTCCGGTGCGCCGTCGACCGACGTCCACGTCCGACCGGAAGGCCCCACGATGATCTTCGGAGTGTTCGCGCCGCAGGGCTGGAAGATGGAGCTGGCGGGCATCGAGGACCCGCGCGACAAGTGGGACACGACGCTCGGCACCGCGCTGCTGGCCGAGGAGCTCGGCTTCGACTCGATCTGGCTCTACGACCACGTGCACAACGTCCCGGTGCCCGCGCACGAGACGGTCTTCGAGTGCTGGACCACGATGGCGGCGATCGCCCAGGCGACCTCGCGCATCCGCCTGGGCCAGATGGTCAGCTGCGCGGGCTACCGCAACCCCGCGCTCGTCGCGAAGATCACCTCGACGATCGACGTGATCTCGGGCGGCCGCCTGGACTGGGGCATCGGCGCGGGGTGGTACGACGGCGAGTACGCCGCCTACGGCTACGAGTTCCCGCCGGCCGCGGACCGGATCCGCATGCTGCGAGAGACCGTCGAGATCGTGAAGCTCATGTGGACCGAGCCGGATGCGACCTACGAGGGGCGCCACTTCACGGTGCGCGGCGCGCAGTGCGACCCGAAGCCCCTGCAGCAGCCGACGCCGCCCATCTGGATCGGTGGTGGGGGAGAGCAGCTCACCCTGCGGGTCGTCGCCCGCCACGCGACGCACTCGAACTTCGGCGGCAAGCCGGACGAGTTCGCGCACAAGTGCGAGGTCCTGAAGGGCCACTGCGCGGCCGTGGGCCGGGACTACGACGAGATCACGAAGACGTGGTCGCCCGAGGTCTTCATCCGCCCGACCGAGCAGGAGATCCTCGACGCGGGGACACGCAGCTTCTGGGGCGAGCCGTTCGAGTCCTGGCGCGACGGCAACCTGGTCGGCACGCCCGAGCAGGTCGCCGAGAAGCTGGGCCGGTACCGCGACCTGGGCTGCGGCGGCGTCGTGCCGTGGTGCTCGGACTACCCGGACCAGCAGTCGCTGCGACTGCTGGCCTCGGACGTGCTGCCCGAGTTCCGCTGAGCCGTGCCGCGACGCCGACCGAGGTCCTGCCCGGACGCGACGCTGCCAGCCCCTCGGGACCGGCAGCACCACGTCGATCGGGTCGACTCACTCGTAGTAGCGGAAGATGATCTCGGCGACCGCCGCAGGCTTCTCGCTGCCCTCGATCTCGAAGGTGAAGGTCATGTAGACCTGCGCGCCGTTGCCGGGCAGCTCCTCGAGCGTGGTCAGCTCGGCGCCGAGGCGCAGGTTGGCGCCGACCTTGACGGGCGACAGGAAGCGCACCTTGCCCGCGCCGTAGTTCACGCCCATCTTGATGCCGGTGACGGTGGCGATCGACGGGAACAGGACCGGGCCCAGCGACAGGGTCAGGTAGCCGTGGGCGATCGTGCCGCCGAAGGGGCCGTCCTTCGCTCGCTCCGGGTCGACGTGGATCCACTGGTGGTCACCCGTGGCGTCGGCGAACGTGTTCACGCGCTCCTGGGTGATCTCGAGCCAGTCGGAGTACCCGAGGTGGGTGCCGACGAGTTCCTTCAGTCCTGCGAGTCCTGCGATTTCGGTGGCCATCGCAGGATCATTGCCGCGACGGCAGCACCCCGGCCACTCAGGTGCTCGATCGGCGGGGGTCGTCGTGCCGGTCGCTCAGGAGAACCAGATCTTCTGGTGGTTGCGCGACATCGGGTGCAGCAGCAGCGCCACGAGCGCGATGTCGAAGATCAGGTTCAGGATGTTGCCGCCGGTCAGTCCGATGGCGAAGCGCAGGTTGTCGCCGAAGGGCACGGGGAAGCCCGGCGGGAAGACCGACCGGAACTCGAAGAAGCGGATCACGAACGGCGAGAACGCCGCGACGACGGCGATCTTCCAGCCCAGCTTCTGCTCGTTCGCGATGCCGTACGCGCCGTACACGTAGGCGCCGGTCGCCAGCAGGAACAGCAGCCGCACGAAGGACGACCCGTCGCTGGTCAGCGCGGCGAGCAGCGCGAACACGCCGTTGAGGTACAGCAGGATCTGCGCGATCGCGAGGGTCTGGGGGACGTTCTGGTTGAACCAGCGGCGCTGCGACATGGCTGACAGTCTGGCAGCAGACCTGGCCGGTCTCGCGCTCGCTGCCGGCGAGGGTCGGCGCCTGCGACCGCTCACCCTGGAGCGCCCCAAGCCGCTCTGCCCGGTCGGTGATCGGGCCCTGCTGGACTGGGCGCTCGACGCGCTGACGCCGGCCGTGGGAGCGGTCGCCGTGAACCTGCACCACGGCGCGGAGCAGATCGGGCGGCACCTGGACGAGCGTTCGACCCGGCTCGAGGCCGCGGTCCACCGGTCACCCGAGCCGGGCGAGGCGCTCGGCACGGCGGGCGCGGTGGGCCACCTGCGGGACTGGCTCGACGGACGCGGAGTGCTGATCGTGAACGCGGACACGTGGCACGGCGCGGACCTGGCCGCGTTCGCCCGGGGCTGGGACGGCGCGCGGGTGCGGCTGCTGACCGACTCGCCGCTGCCGTTCGGGCCGCGCAGCGGAGTGGTGGCGTCGCTCCTGCCCTGGCGGCTCGCCCGAGGACTGGACGCGCGCCCGAGCGGCCTGTGGGAGGTCGTGTGGCGTGACGCCCTGGCCGAGGGCGAGCTCGAGGCGGTGCACGAGGAGGGGCCCGTCGTCGACTGCGGCACCCCGGCCGACTACCTGCTCGCGAACCTGACGTGGTCCGGCGGCGACGCGGTGGTCGGCGAGGGCGCGGCGGTGCACGGCACGATCGAGCGCTCGGTCGTGTGGCCGGGGGCGACGGTCGCACGGGGCGAGGTGCTGCGCGACGCGATCCGCACGCGGCATCGCACGGTGCTGGTGCGCTGACGTGCTGGCGTACCGACGCGTCCTCAGGCGGTCGGGACGGAGCGTCGCCGCACCGGACGCCGGATCGGGGTGGCCTCGTGGCCGGCCCGCAGCTGACCGCACGCCGCGTCGATCTCGGAGCCGCGGGTGTCGCGCAGCGTCACGTTGACGCCCCGCCGCTCGAGCTCGCGTCGGAACTCGTGGACCCGGTTGCGTGACGAGCCGCGCACCGCGTACCCCGGCGTCGGGTTGAGGGGGATCAGGTTCACGTGCGCCCGCA